>NZ_JAHBCZ010000001.1:0-191957 GCF_019956035.1 Pseudomonas sp. A-RE-22 | reverse complement strand
TCCAAGACCCGCCTGGAGCGCCTGGGCTTCTTCAAGGAAGTCAACGTCGAGACCCCGGCCGTACCGGGCGTCGATGACCAGGTCGATGTGAACTACAGCGTCGAAGAGCAGGCTTCCGGCTCGATCACCGCCAGCGTCGGTTTTGCCCAGAGTGCCGGCTTGATCCTCGGTGGCTCGATCACCCAGAACAACTTCCTGGGTACCGGTAACAAGGTCAGCATCGGCTTGACCCGCAGTGAGTACCAGACCCGCTACAACTTCGGTTACGTGGACCCCTACTGGACTGCAGATGGTGTGAGCCTGGGCTACAACGCCTTCTACCGCACCACCGACTATGACGAGCTCGATTCTGATATCTCCAGCTATGCGGTGGACAGCTACGGTGTCGGCGCCAACGTGGGTTATCCGATCAGCGAGACTTCGCGCCTGACGTTCGGTCTGACTGCCCAGCAGGACAAGATCAATACGGGCCTCTACACCGTTGATGAAATCTTCGACTTCGTGAACAGGGAAGGCGATAGCTACCTGAACTTCAAGGCGTCTGCCGGCTGGTCCGAGTCGACCCTGAACAAAGGCGTATTGGCGACCCGTGGGCATTCCCAGAGCCTGGTGCTTGAAACTACGACCCCTGGCAGTGACTTGTCGTTCTTCAAACTCGACTATCGTGGCCAACTGTTCCAGCCGTTGACCGACAACTACACCATGCGTCTGCATACCGAGCTGGGCTATGGTGACGGCTACGGTTCGACCGACGGCCTGCCCTTCTATGAGAACTACTATGCGGGTGGTTTCAACTCGGTCCGTGGCTTCAAGGACAGCACTCTCGGTCCTCGCAGTACGCCAAGTCGTGGTGTAAATAGCACGGGGAACGTTGGTACAGCACTGGACCCGGATCAGGATCCGCTGCCGTTCGGTGGCAACGTACTTATCCAAGGCGGCGTCGAGGTTCTATTTCCGATGCCGTTCGTCAAGGATCAGCGCTCCCTGCGTACATCGGTATTCTGGGATGTGGGTAACGTATTCGACTCCAAGTGCGAGACCACCACTAATACTAACGGCACCAAGTCCGACACGCAGTGCAACGACATCAGCCTGAGCAACATGGCCAGTTCCGTCGGCGTGGGTGTGACCTGGGTCACCGCGCTGGGTCCTTTGAGCTTCGCATTGGCGATGCCGATCAAGAAACCGGATGACGCTGAAACCCAAGTGTTCCAATTCTCCCTCGGCCAGACGTTCTAAGCGTCTGACCCATGACAACGACAATGGATTTTGTAGGAGTACATCGTGCGTAAGTTGACTCAATTGGTTCTCCTGGCGACCGTACTGGTCGCTGGTCCGGCTTTTGCCGACATGAAGATCGCCGTGCTGAATTATCAGATGGCCCTGCTGGAATCCGACGCGGCGAAGAAGTACGCCGTGGATGCCGAGAAGAAATTCGGCCCGCAACTGACCAAGCTCAAGGGCCTGGAAAGCAGCGCCAAGGGCATTCAGGATCGTCTGGTCGCCGGTGGCGACAAGATGGCCCAGGGCGAGCGCGAGCGTCTGGAGCTTGAATTCAAGCAAAAGGCCCGTGACTTCCAGTTCCAGTCCAAGGAGCTGAACGAAGCGAAAGCTGTTGCCGATCGCGAAATGCTCAAGCAACTCAAGCCGAAACTCGACAGCGCCGTGGAAGAAGTCATCAAGAAAGGTGGTTTTGACCTGGTGTTCGAGCGTGGCGCAGTGATCGATGTCAAGCCTCAATACGACATCACGCGCCAGGTGATCGAGCGCATGAATCAGCTGAAGTAATCCATGACCGCGACCATCAAGCTCGGCCAATTGGCCGAGTTCCTCGGCGCCACCCTGCGTGGCGACCCGGAGAAGGCAATTACTGGGCTAGCCACTTTGCAAGAGGCTGGCCCAGCTCAGTTGAGCTTTCTGGCAAATCCTCAATACCGCAAGTACCTGGCCGACAGCCGGGCAGCCGCGTTGTTGCTCAAGGCCGCTGATGCCGATGGGTTTGCCGGCGATGCCCTGATCGTGCCCGATCCGTACCTGGCGTATGCCCGCATTTCCCATCTGTTCGATCCCAAGCCGAAATCGGCTGCCGGTATTCATCCCAGCGCCGTGATCGCGGCAGATGCCGTGGTTGATCCCACGGCCAGCGTCGGCCCATTCGTGGTCGTCGAAAGCGCGGCCCGTATCGGTGCCGGCGTCACGCTGGGTGCCCATTGTGTCATTGGCGCACGCAGCGAGATCGGCGAAGGCGGTTGGCTGGCACCACGGGTCACCCTGTATCACGATGTGCGCATCGGCAAGCGGGTCGTGATTCAGTCTGGCGCAGTACTGGGCGGCGAAGGGTTCGGGTTTGCCAACGAGAAAGGCATCTGGCAGAAAATTGCCCAGATCGGCGGCGTCACCGTTGGTGATGACGTGGAGATTGGCGTCAACACCGCGATCGACCGTGGTGCCCTGGCCGACACGGTCATCGGCAATGGCGTCAAGCTCGACAACCAGATCCAGATCGCCCACAACGTCCAGGTCGGTGACCACACCGCCATGGCCGCCTGCGTGGGCATCTCCGGCAGCACCAAGATCGGCAAGCACTGCATGCTCGCCGGTGGCGTGGGGCTGGTGGGTCATATCGATATCTGTGACAACGTATTCCTGACCGGGATGACCATGGTGACCCACTCGATTACCGAGCCAGGTGCCTACTCTTCCGGTACGGCCATGCAGCCGGCAGCCGAATGGCGCAAGAGCGCGGCGCGTATCCGCCAGCTCGACGACATCGCGCGGCGCCTGAAGCAGGTGGAAAAGCGTGTAGGGGACGTGACCCCTGGCGGTAATGCTTCATCAGATGGCTGATACCATTTCCATATCAAGTGTGCACAGCCGTTAGGGCATCTTGATTTGCTAGCGGAGTGCGCGTCACTCGTGCGCTTCCAATCTTTACATAGGCTTCCCCCCGAAATGATGGACATCAACGAGATTCGCGAATACCTGCCTCACCGTTACCCGTTCCTGCTGGTGGATCGGGTGGTGGACCTGGACGTTGAAGGCAAGCGCATTCGCGCCTACAAGAATGTCAGCATCAACGAGCCGTTCTTCAATGGTCACTTCCCTGCGCATCCAATCATGCCGGGTGTATTGATCATCGAGGCAATGGCTCAGGCTGCCGGGATCCTTGGTTTCAAAATGCTCGACGTAAAACCTGCCGACGGCACGCTCTATTACTTCGTCGGTTCCGACAAGCTGCGTTTCCGCCAGCCAGTCACCCCGGGCGATCAGTTGATCCTCGAAGCCAAGTTCATCAGTTGCAAGCGCCAGATCTGGAAATTCGAATGCCAGGCTTCGGTCGACGGCAAGCCAGTCTGCTCCGCTGAAATCATCTGTGCGGAACGCAAACTATGAGTTTGATTGACCCTCGCGCAATCATCGATCCGACGGCCGTTCTGGCCGCCGATGTCGAGGTCGGCCCGTGGTCGATTGTCGGCGCAGGTGTGGAAATCGGCGAGGGTACGGTGATCGGTCCCCACGTAATTCTCAAGGGACCGACCCGGATTGGTCGGCACAATCGCATCTACCAGTTTTCTTCGGTAGGCGAGGACACGCCCGATCTCAAGTACAAAGGTGAAGAAACCCGTCTGGTCATCGGCGATCACAACGTGATCCGCGAAGGCGTGACGATTCACCGTGGCACCGTTCAGGATCGTTCCGAAACGACCCTGGGCGACCACAACCTGATCATGGCCTACGCGCACATCGGCCATGACAGCGTGATTGGCAACCATTGCATCCTGGTCAACAACACTGCACTGGCCGGTCATGTGCACGTGGACGATTGGGCGATCCTGTCCGGTTTCACCCTGGTGCACCAGTATTGCCATATCGGCGCCCACAGCTTCTCTGGCATGGGCACTGCCATCGGCAAGGATGTCCCGGCCTATGTCACGGTGTTCGGTAACCCGGCCGAAGCCCGCAGCATGAACTTCGAAGGCATGCGCCGTCGTGGCTTCAGCGAAGAGGCGATTACGGCGCTGCGTCGCGCCTACAAGGTCGTGTATCGCCAGGGCCTGACGGTCGAGCAGGCGCTCGCCGAATTGGCCGAGGCTTCGGCGCAACACCCGGAAGTCGCGATTTTCCGTGACTCCATCCAGTCTTCGACCCGCGGCATCACTCGCTGACCATGGCTAATTTGCGTATTGCACTGGTGGCGGGAGAGGCTTCCGGTGACATTCTGGGCGCCGGTCTGATGCGCGCGCTCAAGGTGCAGCATCCCGCTGTCGAATTCATTGGTGTTGGCGGGCCGTTGATGGAGGCCGAAGGCCTGGCGTCCTATTTCCCGATGGAACGCCTGTCGGTGATGGGCCTGGTGGAAGTACTCGGTCGCCTGCGCGAGCTGCTGGCCCGGCGCAAGAAGCTGATCCAGACCCTGATCGACGAAAAACCGGATGTGTTCATCGGCATCGATGCGCCGGATTTCACCCTCAATATCGAACTCAAGTTACGTCAGGCCGGTATCAAGACCGTGCATTACGTCAGCCCGTCGGTCTGGGCCTGGCGGCAGAAGCGGGTGCTCAAGATTCGCGAAGGTTGCGACCTGATGCTGACGCTGCTGCCGTTCGAAGCCCGGTTCTACGAAGAGAAGGGCGTGCCGGTGCGGTTTGTCGGGCACACCCTGGCCGATACCATTCCCCTGGAAGCCGACCGCGACGCGGCCCGCCAGGCGTTGGGCCTGCCCGAGGGGCCACTGGTGGCCTTGATGCCCGGCAGCCGGGGCGGCGAAGTGAGTCGCTTGGGCGGTCTGTTTTTCGACGCCGCCGAACGCCTTCGGGCGCTGCGACCCGGTGTACGTTTTGTCCTGCCGTGTGCCAGTGCGCAGCGTCGCGTCCAGTTGGAAGCGCTGCTGGTCGGCCGCGATTTGCCGGTGACACTGCTCGACGGTCGTTCCCACGAAGCGTTGGCGGCCTGCGATGCCGTGTTGATTGCTTCCGGCACTGCTACCCTTGAGGCGCTGTTGTATAAGCGCCCGATGGTGGTCGCCTATCGCCTGGCCCCGCTGACGTTCTGGATTCTCAAGCGCATGGTCAAGAGCCCCTACGTGTCCTTGCCGAACCTGTTGGCCCAGCGCTTGCTGGTGCCGGAGCTGTTGCAGGACGATGCGACCGCCGAGGCGCTGGCTACCACGCTGTCGCCCTTGATCGATGGCGGCGAGGAACAGACCCGGGGATTTGATGAAATCCATCGTACGTTGCGTCGTGATGCTTCCAACCAGGCGGCGGACGCGGTACTGACCCTGATTGGCGCAAAACCATGAGCAACTCAAAGCTACAGATGGGCCTGGACTTCAACCTGGTCGCCGAAGTGGAAGAACTGGTGGCCGGTGTCGATGAAGTGGGGCGTGGCCCGTTGTGCGGCGCGGTGGTGACGGCGGCGGTGATTCTTGATCCGAAGCGGCCGATCCTTGGCCTCAACGATTCGAAGAAACTCACTGAAGCCCGTCGCGAAAAGCTCTACGACGAGATCTGCGAGAAAGCCTTGAGCTGGTGCATCGCCCGGGCCGAAGTCGAAGAAATCGATGAACTCAATATCCTGCACGCCACCATGCTTGCCATGCAGCGTGCCGTGCAGGGCCTGCACATCACGCCGAAACTGGCGATGATCGATGGCAATCGCTGCCCGAAACTGTCGATGCGCGCCGAAGCGGTGATCCAGGGCGACGGCAAGGTGCCGGCCATCGCGGCGGCCTCGATTCTGGCGAAGGTCAGCCGTGACCGGGAAATGGCCGCTTTCGAATTGATTTACCCGGGCTATGGCATCGGCGGCCACAAGGGTTACCCGACCCCCGTTCATCTAGAAGCCCTGGCGCGCCTTGGGCCTACGCCGATCCATCGGCGTTCGTTCGCCCCGGTGCGGCTGGCTTATGAAGCTCGTGATGGCTTGATCGTGGGTAATCAGGCTACGGTCTCTTGATGCAGGCCTTTGTGGCGAGGGGATAAATCCCCTCGCCACAAAGGCAGTATTTGCCAGGCAGAAGACTCATGGCTGATGTTTTACCCAAGGCCCGGTACAATCCGGGCCTTGTTGTTTTCATGACTTAACGCAGGATCACTATGCCGGCTTCATTCGTTCATCTACGCCTGCACACTGAATACTCCCTGGTCGACGGTCTGGTGCGGATCAAGCCCCTGGTCAAGACCCTGGTGGGCATGAACATGCCTGCCGTGGCGGTCACCGACCAGAACAACATGTGTTCGCTGGTCAAGTTCTACAAGGCCGCCATGGGCGCCGGGATCAAGCCGATCTGTGGTGCCGACCTGTGGCTGTCGAACAAGGATCCGGACGCTCCGCTGAGCCGTATCAGCCTGTTGGTGATGAATGCCCTGGGTTATCGCAACCTCACCGAGCTGATCTCCCGTGGTTTTATCGACGGCCAGCGCAACGGCTCGATCATCATCGAGCGCGAGTGGGTGGCCGAGGCCAGCGAAGGGCTGATCATGCTGTCGGCGGCCAAGGAAGGTGAAATCGGTCTGGCGCTGCTCAGTGGCAACCCCGAGGAAGCCGAGACCCTGGCCCGTGACTGGATGTCGGTGTTCCCGGATCGCTTCTACATCGAAGTGCAGCGCACCAATCGTCCGAATGACGAAGAGCACCTGCACGCCGCCGTGGTCCTGGCCGACAAGATCGGCGCGCCGCTGGTGGCGACCAACGATGTGCGGTTCATCAAGCAGGACGATTTCGAAGCTCACGAAACCCGCGTTTGCATCGGTGAGGGCCGTGCCCTCGATGATCCGCGACGGTCGAAGAACTACAGCAACCAGCAATACCTCAAGAGCGCCGAGGAAATGGCCGAGTTGTTCAGTGACCTGCCCGAGGCGCTGGAAAACACCGTCGAGATCGCCAAGCGCTGCAACATCGACGTGAAGCTGGGCAAACACTTCCTGCCCAACTTCCCGATCCCCGATGGCATGACCATCGACGAGTATTTCCGCAAGGTGTCCTTCGACGGCCTTGAGGAGCGCCTCAGCGTCCTGCTGCCCAAGGACACCACCGAAGATTACGAAGCCAAGCGCCAGGTCTATGTCGACCGGTTGAATTTCGAGCTGGATATCATTATCCAGATGGGCTTTCCCGGCTATTTCCTGATCGTGATGGACTTTATCCAGTGGGCCAAGAACAACGGCGTGCCGGTGGGCCCAGGCCGTGGGTCGGGTGCCGGGTCGCTGGTGGCCTATGTGCAGAAGATCACCGACCTCGACCCGCTGGAATATGACCTGCTGTTCGAACGTTTCCTCAACCCGGAACGGGTATCCATGCCCGACTTCGACGTCGACTTCTGCATGGACGGTCGCGACCGGGTGATCGACTACGTGGCCGAGAAGTATGGCCGCAACGCGGTGAGCCAGATCATCACCTTCGGTTCCATGGCCGCCAAGGCTGTGGTGCGCGACGTGGCGCGGGTGCAGGGCAAGTCCTACGGCTTGGCGGATCGTCTGTCGAAGATGATTCCGTTCGAAGTCGGCATGACCCTGGAAAAAGCCTACGAGCAGGAAGAAATCCTGCGGGACTTCATCAAGGTCGATGAAGAAGCCGCGGAAATCTGGGAGATGGCCCGCAAGCTTGAAGGCGTGGTGCGTAACGTCGGCAAGCACGCCGGCGGCGTGGTGATCGCGCCGACCAAACTGACTGACTTCTCGCCGATCTATTGCGACGAAGAAGGCGACGGCCTGGTGACCCAGTTCGACAAGGATGACGTCGAGGCGGCGGGCCTGGTGAAGTTCGACTTCCTCGGCCTGCGCACCCTGACCATCATCGACTGGGCGCTGAAAACCATCAACCGTGACCGGGCCAAGGTCGGTGAAGAACCGCTGGACATCGCCTTCATCCCGCTGGATGACAAGCCGACCTACAGCCTGTTGCAAAAAGCCGAAACCACGGCGGTGTTCCAGCTTGAATCCCGGGGCATGAAGGAGCTGATCAAAAAGCTCAAGCCCGACTGCCTGGAAGACCTGATCGCACTGGTGGCCCTGTTCCGTCCGGGCCCGCTGCAATCGGGCATGGTGGATGACTTCATCAACCGTAAGCACGGCCGCGCCGAGCTGGCATACCCGCACTCGGACTATCAGTACGAAGGCTTGAAACCGGTGCTCGCACCGACCTACGGCATCATCCTGTATCAGGAACAGGTGATGCAGATTGCCCAGGTCATGGCCGGTTACACCCTCGGCGGCGCGGACATGCTGCGTCGGGCGATGGGTAAGAAAAAACCCGAGGAAATGGCCAAGCAACGCGGCGGTTTCATTGAGGGTTGCGCCACCAACGGCATCGACCCTGACCTGGCCGGTAACATTTTCGACCTGGTGGAAAAGTTCGCCGGCTACGGCTTCAACAAATCCCACTCCGCGGCCTATGGCCTGGTGTCGTACCAGACCGCGTGGCTGAAGGCGCACTACCCGGCGCCGTTCATGGCCGCGGTACTGTCGGCGGATATGCACAACACCGACAAGGTCGTGACCTTGATCGAAGAAGTGCGGACCATGAAGCTGCGCCTCGACGCACCGGACGTGAACGCTTCGGAGTTCAAGTTCACGGTGAACGACGAAGGCCGCATCATTTACGGCCTGGGCGCGATCAAGGGCGTGGGCGAGGGGCCGGTGGAAGCCATTACCGAAGCGCGCCAGGACGGGCCATTCAAGGACCTGTTCGATTTCTGCGCCCGGGTTGACCTCAAGCGCATCAACAAGCGCACCCTCGACGGATTGATCCGCAGTGGTGCCCTGGACCGGCTGGGACCTTACTTCCAGGATGAGCCCAAGGCCTACCAGGCCAACATCGACCGCAACCGCGCGGTGTTGCTGGCGGCGATGGAGGAGGCGATCAAGGCCGCCGAACAGACCGCCCGTACCCATGACAGCGGCCACGCCGACCTGTTTGGCGGGCTGTTCGTCGAAGAAGACGCCGATGTCTATGGCAACCATCGCAAGGCCAAGGAGCTGACCCTCAAGGAACGCCTCAAGGGTGAGAAAGACACCTTGGGCCTGTACCTCACCGGTCACCCGATCGACGAATACGAAGGCGAGATCCGCCGCTTCGCCCGTCAGCGCATCATCGACCTCAAGCCGGCACGCGACACGCAGACCGTCGCCGGCATGATCATCGCCCTGCGGGTGATGAAGAACAAAAAGGGCGACAAGATGGGCTTCATCACCCTCGACGACCGCTCCGGGCGCATCGAGGCCTCATTGTTCGCCGATGCGTTCCACTCGGCGCAGTCGCTGTTGCAGACTGACGCGATGGTGGTGGTGGAAGGCGAGGTCAGCAACGATGACTTTTCCGGTGGCCTGCGCCTGCGGGTCAAGCGGGTGATGAGCATGGAAGATGCCCGTACCAACCTGGCTGAAAGCCTGCGCCTGAAGTTGCAGACCCAGGATCTCAAGGGCGATCAGCTACGCTGGTTGGGCGAATTGTTCAAGCGCCATCGCGGTGCCTGCCCGATCACCATGGAGTATGTACGCCCCGACGCCAAGGCTGTGTTGCAGTTCGGCGAAGGCTGGCGGATCGATCCGGCGGATGCGTTGATTCAAGCCTTGCGTGACCAGTTCGGCAAAGACAACGTCTTCCTCCAATACCGTTGACGGCCAGGGGCCATTCTCGAAACCGAAATACCCCTGATCTCGACCCGAATTTTTAATCTCGACCTGAACGCGCCTCTCCCTTAAGGTAGGCGCGAATAGACAACCGGCCGGCCCAAGCTCTCTTGGACGTCGACCCAAGACGGACGCCTATGAACCCGAATTTTCTAGATTTCGAACAGCCGATCGCCGACCTGCAAGCCAAGATCGAAGAGTTGCGCTTGGTCGGTAATGACAATTCGCTGAATATCGGCGATGAAATCTCTCGTCTGCAGGACAAAAGTCGCACGCTGACCGAAGACATCTTCGGCAAGCTGACCAGCTGGCAGATCGCCCGCCTGGCGCGTCATCCACGTCGTCCCTATACCCTGGACTACATCGACCACATCTTCACCGAGTTCGATGAGCTGCATGGCGACCGCCACTTCTCCGACGACGCCGCGATCGTCGGCGGTGTCGCCCGCCTGGACGACCAGCCGGTGATGGTTATCGGTCATCAGAAAGGCCGTGAAGTGCGCGAGAAGGTACGCCGCAACTTCGGCATGCCGCGTCCGGAAGGCTACCGCAAGGCCTGCCGCCTGATGGAAATGGCCGAGCGCTTCAAGATGCCGATCCTGACCTTCATCGACACGCCGGGCGCCTACCCGGGCATCGACGCCGAAGAGCGCAACCAGAGCGAGGCGATTGCCTGGAACCTGCGCGTCATGGCGCGCCTGAAAACCCCGATCATCGCCACTGTAATTGGCGAAGGTGGTTCCGGCGGTGCACTGGCCATCGGTGTCTGCGACCAGTTGAACATGCTGCAATATTCCACCTATGCGGTGATCTCGCCGGAAGGCTGCGCCTCGATCCTGTGGAAAACCGCCGAGAAGGCGCCGGATGCCGCTGAGGCCATGGGCATTACCGCCGAACGTCTCAAAGGCCTGGGCATCGTCGACAAAGTGATCAACGAGCCAGTCGGCGGCGCTCACCGCGACCCGGCTGCGGCTGCGGCACTGATCCGCGCCGAGCTGAGCTCGCAATTGTCGATGCTCAAGAAGTTCGACAACGAAGCGCTGCTGGCTCGTCGCTACGAGCGGTTGATGAGCTACGGCCTCTGATTCAGCGCTGTACCCCTGTGTGGGAGCGAGCTTGCTCGCGATGACGGGTTAACATTCAACAGATAAGTTGACTGAGATACCGCTATCGCGAGCAAGCTCGCTCCCACATTTGATTTGTGTGAAGGCAGTTGCGATGAATCAGCCCACGATTGATCTGCCAACCCGGCTCCTCAAACACATGCTCCCCTGGCGCAACGCCGCCACCTGGCGCATCGCCTTCTCCGGCGGCCTCGACTCCACCGTCCTGCTGCACCTGCTCGTAACCCTTTCGCAACGCCAACCCTTGCCCGCGCTGAGCGCTATTCATGTGCATCACGGCCTCCAGGCTGTAGCTGAGGCGTGGCCGGACCATTGTCGTTCGGTCTGCGCGGCCCTGGGCGTGCCGCTGGACGTGGTGACTGTGCATGTGCGCCCTGGCGCCAGTGTCGAGCGCGCCGCGCGGGAAGCGCGTTACGCGGCCTTTGTAGCGGCGATCCATAGCAATGAAGTGCTGCTTACCGCCCAGCATCGCGATGATCAGGCCGAAACCCTGCTGTTTCGCCTGCTAAGGGGGGCGGGGGTGAAGGGCTTGGCGGCGATGCCGCCGCAGCGTCCGTTGGGCCAAGGGCATTTGCTGCGGCCCTTGCTCGAGGTGTCCCGTGTGGAGCTGGAAGCCTATGCGAGGCAGCAGGGCTTGAGCTGGATCGAAGATCCCTCCAACGACGATCACCGGCATGCGCGCAATTACCTGCGCCAGCGGGTTTTTCCAGTGTTGGCCGAGCAATGGCCCCAAGCTTCGACGACCCTGGCTCGCAGCGCTGCGCACATGGGTGAAGCCCAAACTTTGCTGGACGATTTGGCGCGGATCGACCTGGCCCAGGCCGCGACTCCGGGCGTGTTCGACTGGCTCGGGCTGCAATCCCTGGCGCTGGCGCCGTTGCGGGCCTTGTCGCCGGCCCGTCAGCGCAACGCTTTGAGCCACTGGCTGGCACGGATGACCCTGCTGCCCGATACCGATCACTGGTCGGGCTGGGACTCGTTGCGCGATGCCGCCGACGATGCCCGACCGATCTGGCGCCTGGCCGGTGGCGAGCTGCACCGGGCCGCCGGGCGGGTCTGGTGGTTATCCGACCACTGGCTATGTTCGCTGCCAGGCACCGTCGACTGGGCTGATCCGGCGGTTGCGCTGCGGCTGCCGGGCAATGGTCGGGTGGTGCTCGACGGCACGCCGCCTGCGGGGCCGCTCAGCGTGCGCTATCGTCAGGGCGGCGAGGTAATGGCGTTACAGGGTCGTGGTCACCGTGACCTCAAGCGTTTGCTCAATGAAAAGGCCGTGCCGGCGTTCGTTCGAGGTCGATTGCCGCTGCTCTATCAGGGCGAGCAATTGCTGGCGGTAGCCAATCTGGCCGGGCTCGATGCACAACCTGATGGCCGTTGGCAATTGATCTGGACGCCAGGAAGCCAAGATCTGGGTTTGAGCTGAAAGGGGCTTTCCGGTAGACTACGCTCCCTTCTTGATACAACTTCTGTGGATTCGCCTGAATTGCAGGAGTTGCCGATTACCAAGCAGTCTTTGCTGGGCGATTCCAAAAAATGTGTAGCGAGCAACGTACCGGTGATTTCACTTCCGGTCTGTCCCAACGCGGCGGTTTTTTTGAAAGGTGCACTGTGATTAATGCAGGTGATCGGGGGCTTCGGCCTTCCTTCGCTTTCCCCGGCGGCTCGGACCGCTTTAACGCAGACTTCTAGGGTTTTTCATGACGCGCTACATATTCGTCACGGGCGGTGTTGTTTCTTCATTGGGGAAAGGCATTGCCTCGGCTTCATTGGCGGCCATCCTGGAGGCGCGGGGACTTAAGGTCACCATGCTCAAGCTGGACCCGTACATCAACGTTGACCCGGGCACCATGAGCCCGTTCCAGCACGGTGAAGTGTTCGTCACCCACGACGGCGCCGAGACCGACCTGGACCTGGGCCACTACGAGCGGTTCATCCGCACGACCATGACCCAGAACAACAACTTCACCACCGGCCGTGTCTACGAACACGTGCTGCGCAAGGAGCGGCGTGGTGACTACCTGGGCGCGACCATCCAGGTCATCCCGCACATCACCGACGAAATCAAGCGCCGCATCATCAAGGGTGCGGGCGATGCCGACGTGGCGATGGTCGAAATCGGCGGCACCGTGGGCGACATCGAGTCCCAGCCGTTCCTCGAGGCCATCCGCCAGTTGCGTTTCGAAATCGGCGCCAAGCGCGCGATGCTGATGCACCTGACACTGGTGCCGTACATCGCCACGGCCGGCGAAACCAAGACCAAGCCCACCCAGCACTCGGTCAAGGAACTGCGTTCCATCGGCCTGCAGCCGGACGTGCTGATCTGCCGCTCCGATCACCCGATCGACATCTCGTCGCGTCGCAAGATCGCCCAGTTCACCAACGTTGAAGAACGCGCGGTCATCGGCCTGGAAGACGCCGACACCATCTACAAGATCCCGGGGATCCTGCACTCCCAGGGCCTGGACGACTTCGTCGTCGAGCGCTTCGGCCTGCAATGCGCCAGCGCCGATCTGTCCGAATGGGAAGCCGTGGTCGATGCCAAGCTCAACCCTGAGCACGAAGTCACCATCGCCATGGTCGGCAAGTACATGGAACTGCTGGACGCCTACAAGTCGCTGATCGAGGCGATGAGTCACGCTGGCATCAGCAACCGTACCAAGGTCAACCTGCGCTACATCGATTCCGAAGACATCGAGAACCAGGGCACCGGCCTGCTCGAAGGCGCCGATGCGATCCTCGTGCCGGGCGGCTTCGGCCTGCGGGGCGTGGAAGGCAAGATCACTGCCGTGCAATACGCTCGCGAAAACAAGGTGCCTTACCTGGGTATCTGCCTGGGCATGCAAGTGGCGGTCATCGAGTTCGCCCGTAACGTGCTGGGCTGGAAAGACGCCAACTCCACCGAGTTCGATCGCGCCAGCGGCCATCCGGTCGTGGGCCTGATCACCGAGTGGGAAGATGCCACTGGTGCGGTGGAAGTGCGTACCGAAAGTTCGGACCTGGGCGGCACCATGCGTCTCGGTGCCCAGGAATGCCTGCTGGAAGCCGGTTCCAAGGTGCACGATTGCTACGCCAAGGATGTGATCGTCGAGCGTCACCGTCATCGCTATGAAGTGAACAACAACCTGCTGCCGCAGTTGATCGAAGCTGGCCTGAAAATCTCCGGTCGTTCCGGTGACGGCGCGCTGGTCGAAGTGGTCGAGGCCCCGGATCACCCATGGTTCGTCGCCTGCCAGTTCCACCCCGAGTTCACCTCGACGCCACGGGACGGTCATCCGCTGTTCAGCGGTTTCGTGAAGGCCGCTTTGGCTCAACACCAGAAAAAGGCATAAGACGATGGCCCAGAAGATCATTCGTGTCGGCGACATCGAGATTGCCAACGACAAGCCCATGGTGCTGTTTGGTGGCATGAACGTGCTGGAAAGCCGCGACATGGCGATGCAGGTCTGCGAGGAGTACGTGAAGGTCACCCAGAAGTTGGGTATCCCTTACGTGTTCAAGGCCAGCTTCGACAAGGCCAACCGTTCGTCCGTGACCTCCTACCGTGGCCCGGGCCAGGAAGAAGGCATGCGGATCTTCCAGGACATCAAGCAAGCCTTTGGCGTGCCGATCATCACCGACGTCCACGAGCCGGCCCAGGCCGCGGTCGTCGCCGAGGTCTGCGACATCATCCAGTTGCCGGCTTTCCTGTCGCGCCAGACCGACCTGGTGGTCGCGATGGCCAAGACCGGCGCGGTGATCAATATCAAGAAAGCCCAGTTCCTCGCGCCCCAGGAAATGAAACACATCCTGAGCAAGTGCGAAGAGGCTGGGAATGACCAGTTGATCCTCTGCGAGCGCGGTTCGAGCTTCGGTTACAACAACCTGGTAGTCGACATGCTCGGCTTCGGCATCATGAAGCAGTTCGAATACCCGGTATTCTTCGACGTGACGCACGCCTTGCAGATGCCGGGCGGTCGTTCCGACTCCGCTGGCGGTCGTCGCGCCCAGGTGACCGACCTGGCCAAGGCTGGCATCAGCCAGTCCCTGGCTGGCCTGTTCCTTGAAGCCCACCCGGATCCGGACAATGCCAAGTGCGACGGCCCTTGTGCCTTGCGCTTGAACAAGCTGGAACCTTTCCTGTCTCAGCTCAAGGCGTTGGACGAGCTGGTCAAGAGTTTTCCGACAATAGAAACCGCGTAACGCGGTTTTCTCCGGTAAAGTACCGCTCGATTATCGCTCTGGCCCGCTGGCCGCACTGCTCTTGTGGGAGCATGGCTTGCCAGCGATGGCGTCCTTGAGGCCCCCATCGCCGGCAAGCCGTGCTCCCACAGCGTTTTCGTCAACTTTGGAGTGTTTACAACAATGGCAAAAATCGTCGACATCAAAGGTCGTGAAGTTCTCGACTCCCGTGGCAACCCCACTGTTGAAGCGGACGTGCTTCTCGACAACGGTATCATCGGCAGCGCCTGCGCGCCGTCCGGTGCTTCCACTGGCTCGCGCGAAGCGCTGGAGCTGCGTGATGGCGACAAGAGCCGTTACCTGGGCAAGGGCGTGCTCAAAGCCGTCGCCAACATCAACGGTCCGATCCGTGACCTGTTGCTGGGCAAGGATCCTGCCGACCAGAAAGCCCTCGATCACGCGATGATCAAGCTCGACGGTACTGAAAACAAAGCCACCCTGGGCGCCAACGCAATCCTCGCCGTGTCCCTGGCCGCTGCCAAGGCCGCTGCCCAGGACCAGGACCTGCCGCTGTACGCCCACATCGCCAACCTCAACGGTACCCCGGGTGTCTACTCGATGCCGGTGCCGATGATGAACATCATCAACGGCGGCGAGCATGCCGATAACAACGTCGACATCCAGGAATTCATGGTGCAGCCGGTTGGCGCCAAGACCTTCTCCGAAGGCCTGCGCATGGGCACCGAGATTTTCCATCACCTCAAGGCTGTGCTCAAAGCCCGTGGCCTGAGCACCGCGGTTGGCGACGAAGGCGGTTTCGCACCGAACCTGGCGTCCAACGAAGACGCGCTGAAAGTGATCTCCGAAGCCGTGGCCAATGCTGGCTACAAGCTGGGCACCGACGTGACCCTGGCCCTGGACTGCGCCGCCAGTGAATTCTACGAAGACGGCAAGTACAACCTGTCCGGCGAAGGCCAGGTGTTCACCGCCGAAGGTTTCGCTGACTACCTCAAGGGCCTGACCGAACGCTATCCGATCATCTCCATCGAAGACGGCCTGGACGAGTCCGACTGGGCTGGCTGGAAAATCCTCACCGACAAGATCGGCGAGAAAACCCAGCTGGTGGGTGACGACCTGTTCGTGACCAACACCAAGATCCTGAAAGAAGGCATCGACAAGAAGATCGCCAACTCGATCCTGATCAAGTTCAACCAGATCGGTACCCTGACCGAAACCCTGGAAGCCATCCAGATGGCCAAGGCGGCCGGCTACACCGCCGTGATCTCCCACCGCTCCGGTGAAACCGAAGACTCGACCATTGCCGACCTGGCCGTGGGCACTGCGGCAGGCCAGATCAAGACCGGTTCGCTGTGCCGATCCGACCGCGTTTCCAAGTACAACCAACTGCTGCGTATCGAAGAGCAATTGAATGGCAAGGCCAAGTACAACGGTCGCGCCGAGTTTCGCGGTTAAGCAGTAAATGGTAAAAAGACAGCGGATTGTGTCGAAAAGGTCGCCCTGGCGGCGGTTTTGCCTCTAATCTGATGCCTTATCAAGCACAAGCCTGGGTTTTCCAGGCTTCGTGCTATCAGACGCTTCAAAGTTTGGCATGGCGGTCTTTTTTCACTGGATACCTGATATTCGATGCGCAGTCCCAATTGGTTGTTTCTTGTCTTGCTCCTGTTGCTGGCCGGCCTGCAGTACCGCCTGTGGGTGGGCAATGGCAGCTTGGCGCAAGTGGCCGACCTGACTCAGCAAATTGCCGACCAACACGCCGAGAACGAGGCGCTGCTTGAGCGTAATCGGGTGATGGACGCCGAAGTGACAGAGCTGAAAAAAGGCATGGAGACCGTTGAAGAACGGGCTCGACATGAACTGGGCATGGTCAAGGAGGGCGAAACCCTCTACCAGTTGGCCCAATGAGTATTCGTTTGCCGGCCTTCTGGGCCGTGATTCCTGCCGCGGGCGTTGGCGCTCGTATGGCCGCGGACCGTCCCAAGCAATACCTGCAGTTGGGCGGACGCACAATTCTTGAACACAGCCTCGGCTGTTTCCTCGACCATCCCACCGTCAAGGGCGTGGTGGTCAGCCTTGCACACGATGATCCTTACTGGCCGACCCTGGCCTGTGCCAACGACACACGCATCCAGCGCGTCGACGGTGGCGAGCAACGTTCGGATTCAGTGCTCAATGCCTTGCTGTACCTGCACGAGCAGGGCGCCGACGATCACGACTGGGTGCTGGTGCACGACGCCGCCCGGCCCAATCTGGCCCGGGATGATCTGGACACACTGCTCAGCGAGTTGGCGACCGATCCAGTCGGCGGCCTGCTGGCCGTCCCGGCGCGCGACACCCTCAAGCGCGTCGACAAACACGGCCGCGTGCTGGAGACCGTTGATCGCAGCGTGATCTGGCAAGCCTACACGCCACAGATGTTCCGCCTCGGCGCCTTGCATCGGGCCTTGGCCGACAGCCTGGTTGCAGATGCGCTGATTACCGACGAAGCGTCCGCCATGGAATGGGCCGGGCAGGCGCCGCGGCTGATCGAAGGGCGGGCCGATAACATCAAGGTCACCCGGCCGGAAGATCTGGAGTGGTTGCGCCAGCGCTGGGCGAATCGGCATTAAACCGGATATGTTTCCTCGTTAGATCTTCATCGTCTGGGCCGGCGCCATCGCGAGCAAGCTCGCTCCCACAGTGGGTTGGTGTGAACACTTGACCGTCATTCGACGATAACCCTGTGGGAGCGAGCTTGCTCGCGATGGCGTCACCCCCAGACGACAAAAAACCACTGTCATCCCCGATATTCCGGTCGCCCAGCCAGCCCTTCCTTCAAAAAATCCACCAACTTGCGCACCTTCGGCGACAGGTGCCGCTGCTGCGGGTACAACGCCCACACCGCCGTATTCGGTGGCTGATGAGCCTCCAGCAGCGAGATCAATGCACCGCTGTGCAAATGCTCCAATACGTAATAGTCCGGCAGTTGGCACAACCCCACCCCTTGCAGCGCCGCGTCCAACACCGCTTGCCCACTGTTGCAGCGCCAGTTTCCCTGTACCCGTTGGGAAAATTCCCGCCCGTTCTGCTCCAGTTGCCAGACGTCGGAGCTGCCGATCAGGCAATTGTGGCGGCTCAGTTCCGACAAGCTATGGGGCCGCCCGTAGCGTTCCAGGTAAGAGGGTGAAGCGCACAGGTACATGCGCCGCGGTGCCAGGCGCGTGGCGACCAGGCGGGAGTCCTGCAGGCGACCCAGGCGAATCGCCAGGTCGAGGCCTTCGTGCACCAGGTCCAGAGGACGGTTGCTCAGCTCGATGTCTACCCGCAACTGCGGGTACAGCCCCATGAACCGCGTTACCAGAGGCACGATGAACCGTTCGCCATAGGCCACGGCGCAGGTCATGCGCAGCATGCCCTTGGGTTCGCTGGTGAGATCGCCCACCGCCCGCAGTGCTTCCTCGCGCCCGTCCTGCAGGCGTTGGCAATGCTGCAAAAATGTCTGGCCGGCCTCGGTCAGGGTGACCCGCCGGGTACTGCGGTAGAGCAAACGTGTCTGCAAACGCTCTTCAAGCCGTACGATTTGTCGACTGATGTGGGAAGACGAAACCCCGAGACGTTCAGCGGCGGCGGTGAATTGACTGCATTCGGCCACGGCGACGAACTCGTCGATCCCTTCCCAGCGGTTATCGGACATGAAGGATTATCCCTGTACAGCAATAATGTTTTGCTTTTGGTTGGATTATTCATCGTCCGGCGGAGGATTACACTCCCGGTCTTGTTTTTATTTGCTGGAGAGTCCGGATGATCAAGTCGCGCGCTGCCGTTGCCTTTGAGGCCAAGAAACCCCTGGAAATCGTTGAAGTCGACGTCGCCATGCCCAAGGCGGGCGAAGTGCTGTTGCGCGTGGTGGCTTCCGGTGTCTGCCACACCGACGCCTATACCTTGTCGGGCGCCGACCCGGAAGGGATCTTCCCGTCGATCCTCGGTCACGAAGGCGGTGCGATTGTCGAAGCCATCGGCGAAGGCGTGACCTCGGTCGCGGTGGGCGACCATGTGATCCCGCTGTACACGCCGGAATGCGGTCAGTGCAAATTCTGTAAGTCAGGCAAGACCAACCTCTGCCAGGCGATTCGCGCCACCCAGGGCAAAGGCCTGATGCCGGACGGCACCTCGCGTTTTTCCTACAAGGGCGAGACGATTTTCCACTACATGGGCACCTCGACGTTCTCTGAGTACACCGTGCTGCCGGAAATCTCCGTCGCGAAGATTCAAAAAGAAGCCCCGCTGGAAAAGGTCTGCCTGCTGGGTTGCGGCGTCACCACCGGTATCGGCGCGGTCCTCAACACCGCCAAGGTCAAGCCGGGTGACACCGTGGCGATCTTCGGCCTGGGCGGCATCGGCCTGTCGGCAGTGATTGGCGCGGTGAAGGCCAAGGCCTCGCGCATCATCGCCATCGACATCAACCCGGCCAAGTTCGAAATCGCCAAGCAACTGGGTGCCACCGATTGCGTCAACCCGAAAGACTTCGACCGTCCGATCCAGGAAGTCATCGTCGATATGACTGACGGCGGCGTGGACTTTTCCTTCGAGTGCATCGGCAATGTCCAGTTGATGCGTGCCGCGCTGGAGTGCTGCCACAAAGGCTGGGGCGAGTCGGTGATCATCGGTGTGGCCGGCGCCGGCCAGGAAATCGCCACCCGTCCCTTCCAGTTGGTGACCGGGCGCGTCTGGCGCGGTTCGGCCTTTGGTGGCGTGCGCGGTCGCAGCGAGTTGCCAAGCTATGTGGCAATGGCCGAAACGGGCGAGATCCCGCTGGATACGTTCATCACCCACACCATGGGCCTGGAAGATATCAACAAGGCGTTCGACCTGATGCATGAAGGCAAGAGCATCCGCACCGTTATCCATTTCTGAGGTCGGTCATGAGTCTGGAAAACATCTCCTGCCAGAAAAGCTTCGGCGGCTGGCACAAACGTTACCGGCACCGTTCCGATGTGCTCGGTTGTGACATGGTGTTTGCCGTGTACCTGCCGCCGCAAGCCGAGCAGGGCGGCAAATTGCCTGTGCTGTATTGGTTGTCCGGGTTGACCTGCACCGACGAGAACTTCATGCAAAAGGCCGGTGCCCAGCGCATGGCCGCCGAGTTGGGCCTGATCATCGTCGCGCCGGACACCAGCCCTCGTGGCGCCGACGTGCCGGGCGATCCGGACGGTGCCTGGGACTTCGGCCTGGGGGCGGGTTTTTATCTGAACGCCACGCAGGATCCGTGGGCACGGCACTATCGGATGCATGACTACGTGGTGCAGGAATTGCCGACACTCGTCGAAGCGCATTTCCCGGCCTCGGACAAACGCGGCATCAGTGGTCATTCCATGGGCGGTCATGGCGCGCTGGTCTGCGCCTTGCGCAACCCGGGGCGTTACCGCTCGGTGTCGGCCTTTTCGCCGATCAACAATCCGATGGATTGCCCATGGGGCCAGAAGGCTTTCTCTCGTTACCTGGGGGAAGACCGTTCGAAATGGCGTGAATGGGATGCCTGTGCATTGATTGCCGAGGCGCAGGAGAAGCTGCCACTGCTGGTGGACCAGGGCGATCGCGATGATTTCCTGGCCAACCAGCTCAAGCCCGAAGCCCTGCAACAGGCGGCCAAGGCTGCCGACCATCCGCTGGAACTGCGCCTGCAACCGGGCTACGACCACAGCTATTTCTTCATCGCCAGCTTCATTGATGACCACTTGCAGCATCATGCGCGCGCTCTAAAGGCCTAATGCAGGTAGAATCACGCCCTGACAAAAATCGGGGCGTTTTTTTATGCGTATTGGCCACGGCTACGATGTTCACCGTTTCGCTGAAGGCGATTTCATTACTCTGGGCGGCGTGCGGATCGCACACGGCTTCGGGCTGCTCGCGCATTCTGACGGTGATGTCCTGCTGCACGCCTTGAGCGATGCATTGCTCGGCGCGGCTGCCCTGGGTGACATCGGCAAGCACTTCCCCGACACCGACCCGCAATTCAAGGGCGCCGACAGCCGCGTGCTGCTGCGCCATGTGGTCTCGCTCATCCACGCCAAGGGCTGGAAAGTCGGCAATGTCGATAACACCATCGTTGCCCAGGCCCCTAAGATGGCGCCACACATCGAAGCGATGCGCCAATTGATTGCCGAGGATCTTCAAGTTGAGTTGGACCAAGTGAACGTGAAAGCCACCACCACCGAGAAGCTTGGCTTCGTCGGTCGCGAAGAAGGCATTGCCGTCCACTCCGTTGCCTTGTTGCTGCGCCCATGACTGAACTGGAACTGTTGGGGCCGCGGGCCTACGGCGAACCGCTGGGCAGCGCGGTACTCAAGGCCACCGCTGAAGATTTCCAGGTCGATGAAGTGCTCGACATCCCGTTGACCGGCGATGGCGAGCACCTGTGGATCTGGGTTGAAAAACGTGGCTTGAACACCGAAGAAGCGGCCCGGCGAATCGCCAAGGCTGCCGGCGTGCCGTTGCGCACCGTCAGCTACGCGGGGCTCAAGGACCGTCAGGCCCTGACCCGCCAGTGGTTCAGCGTCCAATTGCCGGGCAAGGCCGATCCGGACCTGTCGGCGGCAGAGAACGACACGCTGAAAATCCTCAAGACCGCACGCCACAGGCGCAAGCTGCAACGCGGCGCGCACTCGGCCAATGGCTTTACCTTGCGCCTGACCCAATTCAAGGGCGACACGGCGGCGATCGATGCGCGCCTGCAGCAGATTGTCCGCCAGGGTATCCCCAACTATTTTGGCGCCCAGCGTTTCGGCCATGACGGCGGCAATGTCGTCGATGCCCGGGCCTGGGCGACGCGCAAGGCGTTGCCGGAACAGCGCAATGTGCGCTCGCGGTTGTTGTCCACCGCCCGCAGTTTCCTGTTCAACCGGGTGCTGGCGGCGCGGGTCGCCGACGGAACTTGGCAAAAAGCCCAGGTTGGTGATTTGCTTGCCTTCACCGACAGCCGCAGTTTTTTTCCGGCCGGCGAGGCTGAGTGCAGCGACCCGCGCCTGGCCATTCTCGACCTGCACCCGACCGGGCCGCAGTGGGGCGAGGGACCTTCGCCTGCCGCTGGTGCGACGTTTGAGCTGGAACAAGCCATCGCCGCGGGCGAGGCCGATTTGCGGGACTGGTTGATAAACGCGGGAATGAGTCACGAACGTCGCATCCTGCGACTGCCCATTGGCGGGCTGTCGTGGCATTATCCCTCGCTGGACATTCTGCAACTGGAATTCGTCCTGCCGGCCGGATGTTTCGCCACTGTCTTGGTGCGCGAACTCGTCGATCTGGTGCCGGTGGGGCAGACGGACAGCCCATGCGTATTCTGATTTCTAACGACGACGGGGTGACTGCACCCGGTCTTGCCGCGCTTTATGCTGCGCTGGCGGATTTTGCCGAGTGCGTGGTCATCGCCCCGGACCAGGACAAAAGCGGCGCCAGCAGCTCGCTGACGCTCGACCGTCCGTTGCACCCCTGCTATCTGGATAACGGTTTCATCAGCCTCAACGGCACCCCGACCGATTGCGTGCACCTGGGCCTCAACGGCTTGCTGGAGCGTGAGCCGGACATGGTGGTGTCGGGTATCAACCTGGGCGCCAACCTGGGGGACGATGTGCTTTATTCCGGCACGGTTGCCGCCGCCCTGGAAGGTCGCTTCCTGGACAAGCCATCGTTTGCCTTTTCGTTTGTTTCGCGGCAGGTCGATAACTTGCCGACCGCCGCCTACTTCGCCCGTAAACTGGTCGAAGCCCACGGCGAGCTGGAGCTGCCGCCACGCACGGTGCTGAACGTGAATATCCCCAACCTGCCGCTCGATCACATCCGTGGCATCCAGCTCACTCGCCTGGGCCACCGTGCCCGCGCCGCCAAACCGATGCATGTCGTCGACCCGCGCGGCAAGGCCGGTTACTGGATCGCCGCCGCCGGTGATGCCGAGGACGGCGGGCCGGGCACTGATTTCCATGCGGTGATGCAAGGTTATGTCTCGATCACGCCGTTGCAGTTGGACCGCACCTTCAACGACGCCTTTCGAAATCTCGATGGCTGGCTGGAGGGGCTGCGCTGATGGCTCGTGAGCAAGACGATATGCTGCGCCGCGGAATCGGCATGACCTCCCAGCGCACCCGTGAACGACTGATCCAGCGTCTCTACGAAGAAGGTCTCTCCAACGCCCAGGTGTTGGAAGTCATTCGCCGCACGCCGCGCCATCTGTTCGTCGATGAAGCCCTGGCCCATCGCGCCTATGAAGACACGGCGTTGCCGATCGGCCACAACCAGACCATTTCCCAGCCATACATGGTGGCCCGCATGAGCGAGTTGCTGCTGGAGGCGGGGCCGCTGGACAAGGTGATGGAGATCGGTACCGGCTCGGGTTACCAGACGGCGGTGTTGTCGCAACTGGTCGAGCGGGTGTTTTCCGTAGAGCGGATCAAGGTACTGCAGGATCGCGCCAAGGAACGCCTGGTTGAGTTGAACCTGCGCAACGTGGTGTTTCGCTGGGGCGATGGCTGGGAGGGGTGGCCGGCCCTGGCGCCGTACAACGGCATCATCGTGACCGCGGTGGCCACCGATGTTCCCCAGGCCCTGCTGGATCAGCTTGCTCCCGGCGGGCGACTGGTGATTCCGGTAGGCGCCGGTGAAGTCCAGCAACTGATGCT
Source organism: Pseudomonas sp. A-RE-22 (assembly GCF_019956035.1). Taxonomy (NCBI): domain Bacteria; kingdom Pseudomonadati; phylum Pseudomonadota; class Gammaproteobacteria; order Pseudomonadales; family Pseudomonadaceae; genus Pseudomonas; species Pseudomonas sp. A-RE-22. The sequence goes on along the minus strand of NZ_JAHBCZ010000001.1, from coordinate 168,380 downwards.
GATCGTGCGTGAAGAACACGGTTTTTCGCGACACGTCCTGGGGGCGGTGCGGTTCGTGCCGTTACTCAATGGGCCGTTGGCCTGAGCATTTATAAACAGACGCTGAATTCCGTGGCCTGGCCTGTGTCTTACAGCGGCACCGATTTGCTGAACAGAGTCCAACGGCGTCGAGCAAACGTGTGCGGCGGCACATTGCGCTTCATTAATAGAGGCGCAGTCGTTGCCAGCTATATTTATATGAGTTCTGCCTGGATAGGCAGTTTCCAATTTTTCTGCCACCACAAAGGGAGCGGCGGGTGAGTCTCACAGTCATTGCGCAGCGTATGGGTATCACGAGCTTTCAGCGCCTGGTGACTGGCCTTGTCTTGAGCACTTTGCTGGTCGGATGTTCCAGTACGCCGTCGGGTAATGTCCGGGTTGTCGATCGCAACAACAGTGCAACACCTCAACGTCCTACAGTAACGACCGGCCAATATGTAGTCCGTCGCGGCGATACGCTGTTTTCCATCGCTTTCCGCTACGGCTGGGACTACAAAGCCCTTGCGGCGCGTAACAACATTCCTGCGCCTTATACGATTCACCCAGGTCAGACGATTCGCTTCGATGGCCGTAGCGGTTCAACGCCTACCGCAGTGGTTACGCAGTCGGGTTCGACGCCTTCTTCCTCGAGTAAAACCACGGTTATTCGCCGGCCGACGGGGGCTGAAGCGGCAACAGTACCGTCCGTCGCGAGCAAACCGACCCCCGTTCCGATGCCTCCGGCAGGCCCCGCCCCGACAGGCTGGGGATGGCCTTCTAGTGGCGTTCTCATTGGAAAATTCTCTTCAAACGGTAGTTTGAATAAAGGAATTGATATCGCCGGGGATTTGGGACAGCCTGTTTTAGCCGCGTCTGATGGCACGGTTGTGTACGCCGGGAGTGGTTTGAGGGGCTACGGCGAACTCGTGATCATCAAACACAGCGATACCTACGTCAGTGCCTACGGTCACAACCGCAGGCTGTTGGTTCGGGAGGGGCAGCAGGTCAAGGTCGGACAGACAATTGCCGAAATGGGATCAACGGGAACAGACCGGGTGAAACTGCATTTTGAGATTCGCCGACAAGGTAAACCAGTCGATCCGCTGCAATTCCTGCCACGGCGTTGATTTGATTGTCAGCCTGTTCCGTCACGTAGAGGGAACAGGCTCCAGCGTTGCCAAGGATAAAGGCGTCGCTTGAGCTTGAGGTCGAACTCACCAAAGGACTATAACAATGGCTCTCAGTAAAGAAGTGCCGGAGTTTGACATCGACGATGAGGTTCTCCTTATGGAGACCGGCATCGCTATGGATTCGATGTCGAATGATGAAGGGGCGACTCCACCTTCCGTTCGTGCCAAATCCAAACACTCCGCTTCGCTTAAACAACATAAGTACATCGATTACACCCGGGCGCTGGACGCCACTCAGCTGTACCTCAACGAAATCGGTTTTTCGCCACTGCTCTCCCCCGAGGAAGAAGTTCATTTTGCGCGGCTGTCGCAAAGTGGCGACCCGGCCGGTCGAAAACGCATGATTGAAAGCAACCTGCGCCTGGTGGTGAAAATCGCCCGACGCTATGTCAATCGTGGGCTTTCGCTGCTGGACCTGATCGAAGAGGGCAACCTGGGCCTGATTCGCGCCGTCGAGAAATTCGACCCCGAACGCGGCTTCCGTTTCTCGACCTACGCCACCTGGTGGATCCGCCAGACCATCGAACGGGCGATCATGAACCAGACCCGGACCATCCGGTTGCCGATTCATGTGGTCAAGGAGCTGAACGTCTATCTGCGGGCCGCCCGTGAGTTGACCCAAAAACTCGACCATGAACCTTCACCCGAAGAAATCGCCAACTTGCTGGAAAAACCGGTAGGTGAGGTCAAGCGCATGCTTGGGCTCAACGAGCGGGTCTCTTCGGTAGACGTCTCGCTGGGGCCGGACTCGGATAAGACCCTGCTGGATACCCTGACCGACGATCGTCCGACCGATCCTTGCGAGTTGCTCCAGGACGATGACTTGTCCCAGAGCATCGACCAGTGGCTTTCGGAACTTACGGACAAGCAACGGGAAGTGGTGATTCGCCGCTTCGGCTTGCGCGGTCATGAAAGCAGCACGCTTGAAGATGTGGGCCTGGAGATTGGTTTGACCCGTGAGCGGGTGAGGCAGATCCAGGTTGAAGGTCTCAAGCGTCTGCGAGAGATCCTGGAGAAGAACGGCTTGTCGAGCGAGTCGTTGTTTCAATAACCCAAGGCGAGTGCAGCAGAAAGGCCCTGATTGGCTGTGATGCTGTTCACTTGGAAAAAACGGTGCTTCTTTCAGAAATGGAAAGTGCCGTTTTTTTTGGCTTGGGTTTGGGGGTATATCCGTTTCTTCGGTCACGGCTACTTATGGTTCCGCCCTTACGGCGGGTCACTTTTGGACAGAGCCCCCCGTGTCAGCCTACCTGTCACCACTGTTGATCGACTCGATCATTCAAGGGGGCGAAGGGCCCACGGAGCAATGCCGGAGTGAGGGCACACCGAGCCTAGGCGAGTTGCCGAGTGGTGGGGCATGAGCGTTTTGCTTACTTTTGACTGGGTCGGCTTCCGGGCTTCTCAAAAGTGAGCCGCGGTAAGAGCGGAACCGTAAGTGGCCGTTACCGAAGAAATGGATATACACCCCCCTCGTAAAAACTATAGATCATCATCATTACGACTGGTCTGGAACCTAAGCGTTTCTGAGGGGGCGTTTTCCAGTCCCGTTCTATTTGTAGTTTCAGCGTGTAAGCCTTTGCCTAGTGTTACGTAAGCGTTCAGTTCCTCATCGGCCGGACAGACCGCTATAAATACCGTGATCCTTTTGTATTTGACTGATTTATAACGAAAATTTGTTGATGAACGTAGCGTGACAGAGCAAGCCACCTGTATCAGTCGCGTTGCACTCGCCTGGGAAAATACTAATATCAGTCCTGTGTCGACGGACAGACACACCCGTCAAGGACGATGGGAAGGAAGGATATCGCAGGACGCGATTCATCAGGATGATGAAAAGGATTAAAGGGATTAGGGAAAAAATGTGGGCGGGTCAAACCGCCCCTTTTTTTGCCTGCGATTTCTTGACCCGAAAAAGCAAAAAGGCCCGCAAGGGGCCTTTTCCACGAAAGCAGCAACGATCAGCGTTCCAGATCCTTGAGCTTGCCTTCCTTGCCATCCCACTCTTCGGCGTCCGGCAGCGCATCTTTCTTCTCGGTGATGTTCGGCCAGATGTCCGCCAGTTCTGCGTTCAGCTCGATGAAGTTCTCCATGCCGGCCGGCACTTCGTCTTCCGAGAAAATGGCGTTCGCCGGGCATTCCGGTTCACACAGGGCGCAGTCGATGCACTCGTCCGGGTGAATGACCAGGAAATTCGGCCCTTCGTAAAAGCAGTCCACCGGACACACTTCTACGCAGTCGGTGTACTTGCACTTGATGCAGTTGTCGGTGACGACGAAGGTCATTTCTAATTCTCTCCTCAGGCGGCGGCAGCGAAGCCCCTTCACGGTAGGGTCGCCAGGTTTGGGAGCGATAGTCTGCGAACCAGGCTAATAGTCCGCAGCATCCCAAACCGCGCGCGATTCTAACAGCTTGAAAGCCTGTGTGTTAGATCCGTGTCTTCAATGTATAGAGTAAATCCAGTGCCCGACGAGGTGTCAGGTCGTCCAGATCGAGCTTGGCCAGTTCATCGAGCACCGGATGCGGCAGGCTGGCGAACAGGTCGCTTTGCTGCGGTGCGGCCGGTTTGCCTTTGGTCGGGCGCGGCGCTTCGTGGGGCAGGCTGGTGGTTTCCAGGCGGCTCAGGTGCTCGCGGGCACGGGTAATGACTTCACTTGGCACGCCGGCCAGTTGCGCCACCGCCAGGCCGTAGCTCTGGCTGGCCGGGCCGGGCAGCACGTGGTGCAGGAAGACGATGCGTTCGTTGTGCTCGGTGGCATTGAGGTGGACGTTGGCCACCAAAGGCTGGCTTTCCGGCAACACGGTGAGTTCGAAGTAATGGGTAGCGAACAGCGTGTAGGCCCGCAGGTGCGCGAGGCGCTCGGCCGCTGCCCAGGCCAGGGACAAGCCGTCGAAGGTGCTGGTGCCGCGTCCAACTTCGTCCATCAGCACCAGGCTGCGTTCGGTGGCGTTGTGCAGAATGTTCGCGGTTTCGCTCATTTCCACCATGAACGTCGAACGTCCACCGGCCAGGTCGTCGCTGGAACCGATCCGGGTGAAGATCCGGTCCACCAGGGACAATTCGCAACTGGCCGCCGGGACGAAACTACCAATATGGGCCAGCAGCACGATCAACGCGGTTTGGCGCATGTAGGTGGATTTACCGCCCATGTTCGGGCCGGTGATCACCAGCATGCGGGTGTTGTCGTCCAGGCTCAGGTCGTTGGCCACGAACGGCGTGGTCAGTACTTGCTCGACCACCGGGTGACGACCCTGGCTGATGCGCATGCACGGCTCACTGACGAAGCGCGGGCAATTGAGGTCCAGGTTCAGCGCGCGTTCGGCCAGGTTGCTCAGCACATCCAGCTCCGCCAGGGCGCCAGCAGTGTCCTGTAACGGCGGCAGTTGGCTGATCAGGTCTTCGAGCAACGCTTCATAGAGCATCTTTTCCCGGGCCAGGGCGCGGCTCTTGGCCGACAGCGCCTTGTCTTCGAACGCCTTGAGTTCCGGGGTGATGAAACGCTCGGCGCCCTTGAGGGTCTGGCGACGGACGTAGTCGGCCGGAGCCTGTTCGGCCTGCTTGCTCGGCAATTCGATGAAATAACCGTGGATGCGGTTGTAGCCGACCTTGAGGTTGGCAAGGCCGGTACGGGCTTTTTCTCGGGCTTCGAGGTCGATCAGGAACTGGCCGGCGTTCTCGCTCAGCGCTTGCAGCTCGTCGAGTTCGGCGTCGTAGCCGGTTTTCAGTACGCCACCGTCACGGATCACCGCCGGTGGGTTGTCGATAATGGCTTTTTCCAGCAGCGCGGCCAGCTCCGGGTAGGTGCTGGTGGTGCGCGCCAGTTGCTGCAGGTGCGGCGCTTCGAGGTCTGTCATCGCCACCTGCAGTTCGGGCAACGCGCCGAGGGCATCGCGCAGGCGCGCCAGGTCGCGGGGACGGGCGTTGCGCAAACCGATGCGGGCGAGGATCCGCTCGATGTCACCGATTTCCTTGAGCTGTGGTTGCAACTGCTCGAAGCGATAACGATCCAGCAGGCAGGTAATGGAGGACTGGCGCGCCAGCAGCACGGTCAGGTCCCGCAGCGGCCGGTTCAGCCAGCGAGTCAGCAGGCGGCTGCCCATGGCGGTCTGGCAGCGATCGACCACCGATTGCAAGGTATTGTCGCGCCCGCCGGCCAGGTTGGTGTCCAGCTCCAGGTTGCGGCGGCTCGCGCCGTCCAGCACCACGGTGTCATCCAGGCGTTCGTGCCGCAGGCTGCGCAAGTGGGGCAGGGCGGTGCGCTGGGTTTCCTTGGCGTAGGCCAGCAGGCAACCGGCAGCGCCGATGGCCAGGGTCAGGTTCTCGCAACCGAAGCCCTTGAGGTCCTGGGTGGAAAACTGCTGGCAGAGACTTTTCAGCGCCGAGTCGCGCTCAAAATCCCACGGCGCCCGACGACGCACGCCACGGCGTTTTTCTGCCGGCAGGTCTTTGGGCCAGTCATCAGGAATTAAAAGCTCTACTGGATTGACCCGTTCCAGTTCCGCCAGCAGGTTTTCCCAGCCCTTGATTTCCAGTACCGAGAAGTTACCGCTGGTGATGTCCAGCACCGCCAGGCCGAACAGGCGCTCGTCGCCCAGGACTGCGGCGATCAGGTTGTCCCGACGTTCGTCCAGCAAGGCTTCGTCACTGACCGTGCCCGGGGTGATGATCCGCACGACTTGGCGTTCCACGGGGCCTTTGCTGGTGGCCGGGTCGCCGACTTGTTCGCAGATCACCACGGATTCGCCGAGCTTGACCAGCTTCGCCAGGTAACCTTCTGCCGCGTGGTAAGGAATCCCGCACATCGGAATGGCCATGCCCGCCGATTGCCCACGTGCCGTCAGGGTGATGTCCAACAGCTTGGCGGCCTTCTTTGCGTCCTCGTAGAAGATTTCGTAGAAGTCGCCCATGCGGTAGAACATCAGCTGATCGGGGTGCTGGTTCTTCAGGCGCCAGTATTGCTGCATCATCGGCGTGTGGCTGGAGAGGTCGTTCACGGCGGTATTCATGGGTGTCAGGCAAGCTCGTTGAAAGGTGTGGGGCAAAAGGAGGGGCATTGGCCCGGCTTTTCCGCGATGGGCGCAAGGTTAACATGGGTGGTCTGTGCTACCCATATGTGAGTGGTTTTTGGGATTGGGGACTTATCCGTTTTTTCGGTAACGGCTGCTTAGGGTTTCGCCCTGACGGCGGCTCACTTTTGAAAAGCCCGGAAGCCGGCCCAGTCAAAAGTAAGCAAAACGCTTTTGCCCCGCCACTTGGTGCCTCGCCTAGGCTCGGCATCCTTGCCGGGTTGCCCACTGCGCAATACCTTCGTTCAGCCAGCGTGGTTAACGGGGCGCCCGAGATCAACGTCCACCGCGAGGCGGCCTGATAGCCGACCTGGTTCTCCCGGTCGTACACCCATCAGAACTGTGGGAGCAAAGCTTGCTCGCGATGGCGGTGGCTCAGTCACATGGATGTTGGGTTTGCTGGCCTCATCGCGAGCAAGCTTTGCTCCCACAGGTGATCCTGGGTGTCCATGAGTTCTGTGTTCACTGCGGCCCATTGTGGGAGCGAGCCTGCTCGCGAAGGTGGCCTGACAGTCGGCCAGTCTCTCCGGCTATACCCGATCAATTGTGGGGAGCGAGCTTGCTCGCGATGACGGCAGCCAATACAACTTAGTTGTCACTGGACTACCGCTATCGCGAGCAAGCTCGCTCCCACAGTGATTACTCGGGCTTCTCTTAGGTCTCGGCTTGCATCATGGATGCCTACCTCACCTCAACCACATCCAACGCCCGATTCGCCAGCAACTGGCTCAGCTCGATCATTTGCTGGACCCCTAGCGCTATATTCCGTCGCGAGCCCTTCAGGTCGAATGCCAGGTCGCTGACCATGGCGTTTGCCGAGGCCAGGGTTTCGCTGAGGTTGGCGAGCAGGCATTCGGCGTCGATGTTGGGGGCGATGATGAAAAGGGTGTCGGGTGTGTCGGAGGTTTCTTTGTCGGCTTTGGGTTTGAGGTAATAGTCCAGGGCGCGAGTGGCCGCGTCGTCGAGTTTCTTGGCGTTGGCCGATTGGCTGCGGGAGACGTGATCGTCTGGGGTTGGGGGATTTGGAGTGTGCTTGCTCATGATTCTTGGATCCTCGAAGTGGGAGCCATCACCGATTCGCTACTAAACGAAATGGGTGGCAGCTGTACGCAGGTTAGTAGACCGGGGATCCAAGAAACCGGCGCACCCGAAGGCGCCCTGCGCACAGCTACCATCGAATGCAGGAGTAGGAACACCTGACTGGATGGAGCGATGTACATCTTGGAGATACCGAGCTACTAAACCCGATCACTGATGGACAGTGACAGGATCAAAAGTACCGAGGGGCTCCAAGGCGCACAAGCCGGCGGATTCTGGCGTAGTTGTAGGCAGAGGCGCAAGAAAACGTAGCCTTGCGTCGCACATTTGAAGGACGGGGTTGGAGCCTTTTCTTAGGGACGTGTAGGGCAAATCCCGGGCGGGAGAGTTTGGCTTTTGTAGGAGCTGGCGAAGCCTGCGATCTTTTGATCTTTCGCTTGAGATTCAAGTGTCTGGGGAAAGATCGCAGCCTCGTTGCACTCGACAGCTCCTACACATTGCATATTTATGCAAAACAGCATTTGTCTTCTGCGAAAAGAACAAGCACTATGCGCGTTATGCAAAAACGCAACGTTTCGACCGTATTAAGAGCATTGCTCGATCAGCACGGGATCTCCCCCACGGAGCTTCACCGGCGTACCGGCGTGCCTCAGTCCACCCTCTCGCGGATCCTCAGCGGCAAGATCGTCGATCCTTCGGATAAACACATCTCGAAGATCGCCGAATATTTTGCCGTGAGTACCGATCAGTTGCGCGGGCGCGCGGACGTTGTGCCCGCCGGCAATGCCCGCCGCGATGAGCCGCATTCCGAACTCAAGGACATAAGCCTGTGGGACGACGAAACACCCGTCGAAGAAGACGAAGTGTCGGTCCCTTTTCTGCGCGAGGTTGAATTGGCTGCTGGATCAGGAAGATTCGTCATCGAGGAAAGCGAGCGCTCAAGCCTGCGCTTTGGCAAGCGCAGCCTGCGCCATAACGGCGTGCAGTTCGACCAGGCCAAATGCGTGACGGTGCGCGGCAACAGTATGTTGCCGGTGCTGCGCGACGGGGCCACGGTTGGGGTGAACGCAGGCAAGTGTGGGATTGGCGACATCGTCGACGGTGACCTCTACGCCATCAATCACAACGGCCAATTGCGGGTGAAGCAGCTTTATCGCCTGCCCACTGGCATCCGCCTGCGCAGCTTCAACCGTGATGAGCATCCGGATGAGGACTACACCTTCCAGGAAATGCAGGACGAGCAAATCGTCATCCTCGGACACGTCTTCTGGTGGGGCATGTACGCCCGCTAACCCCTCCGCTGTCAGATAAAACCCGCCGTTGTGCGGGTTTTTTTTCGCCTCCTGAAAAGCCGCAACCCCCGTGTTCCCAAGGGTTTCATGCATTTGCGCATTGGTCGCGCATAAATAAATGCATTTACGCATTGACTGTATATGCATCGATGCATATTCTGTGTCCAAGCCGCTCGACAAAGCGGCTGGCAACGAGGCTCTTTAGTTCCACCAACAGGCAGCGATGAACCGGCCTTAACGGTTCAGAGGGTTGGCAACTGACCCGGGTGTGCAGCGTAAAGCACCAGAAGCAGTTATCCGGCGGGCAGGGACCGCGGTCGGAGGAACAATTTGAATGGATCCGTACCGCGCCAGTCGCGCCGAAAGATCAAGCGCATTACTGAAAAGCCTGGGCAACCGGGCTTTTTGGAATGCCTGTGCCGCGAGGCACTTCAAATTAAGTAAAGAGATTTCCATGCGCTCACTCGTGAAGGGTAAGGAGGTGTCCAGATAAAAACGTGTATCGACGTTCTCAAAAAAACCACTCGTTTAAAGGAAGAAAACTGATGAAAAAAGTGCTCAGCGTGCTGATCGCAGCCGTCCTGGCTACCCAGACCCTCCATGCGTTTGCTGAAACCTCACCTGTCGGTTCCTGGCAATTCGCTTACTACCACGTTCCGGGCGGTGGTTTTTATGCCAACCAAACGATCTGCTTCAAAGCGGACAATACCTGGTACTCGAGTTCGCAGGCCGGCTGGAAGGGCGCATGGTTCCAGAACGGGGACGATCTCCAATGGAATGGGAGTGTGCCAATGCCGGGTGCAGGGAGCGCCAACAATCTCGCGACCATTGCCATGGGTAAGTTAGCTGTCGCTGGTTCGATGTCGGGTAACTACGCGGAATGGGCCGCACCCAGTGCGCTACCGCTGTCTTGGGACAGGCACTACACCTACACCATGACTTACAAAGGCGCGACCTGCGCTGCGCCAAAGTGATGTCAGCCCCCAATTGCCTGACAAACGTTTGAACGCCGTTTCTAGCGACTTAATGGGTTTCACCGACCCGCATCTCATTCAACTTCAAACAACTTACCCGCCCAATCTTAATCACCCCCAGGAAACGAGACATGACAAACGAGCAACAAGCGTTGCTGGACATGCCGATCTGGCTGGTCATCGTGCTCGCCCTGGTGGGCGGGGTGTCCGGCGAGATGTGGCGCGCTGACAAGGAGGGGGCCCGTGGCTGGTCGTTATTGCGACGCCTGGCCTTGCGCTCAGGTGCCTGCGTGGTCTGCGGCGTATCGGCAACCATGCTTTTGTACGCCCTCGGCATGTCGATCTGGAGCGCCTGCGCCTTGGGTTGCCTGACCGCCATGGCTGGCGCCGATGTGGCGATCGGTCTTTACGAGCGCTGGGTCGCCAAGCGGCTCGGCGTTTGCGAAGTCCCTCCGCGGGACGTTCCTCCCGACCAGCAGTGAAGCGACAGCGCTGATTCATACCAACGGAGGCGATCAATGCCTGCCCTTATCGAAAAACCGTCGCAGTTGTGCTCGGCCATTGCCCAGACGCTGCGCGCCATTTATCCCGCCTTGAAAGTCGGCAGCCCCCAGGATTTCGATGGCACCGACGATCAACCCTGGGTGCTGATTGCCCTTGAGCGTGATGCGCCCGGTAACCGCGCCAATGACGGGCGTATCGCCCATGTCCTGACGGTTTCCTTGCAAGTGGTCATGGCCATTCCAGGATGGGATGCCTGCGATCTGGCCGGGGAGCTGAAACACCTGGTCATGGATAACCGCTGGGGGCTATCGGGCGATCAATGCGACCTGCCCACGGAGCTCGATGGCCTGCCATCCACGTTCATTAACCCGGCGCGGGCGTACACCGCCTGGACCCTTTCCTTCAACCAAACCCTGTACTTGGGCCCGACGCTGTTGGAAGACCCGCTGGGCATCCCGAAGTTTGCCCGCACCTGGGAAGTGTCGAACATCGACGACCCGGACCAATACACCGCTCTCGAGGGCTGACCCATGTTTGATGCGCTGTTACGGATGCATCTGGGGCCGATCATCGAGCGTCTGGCGCAGATGGAAACCGAGCTGGAAGACATGCACCGGCGGGCGGAGAGTTTCTGCCGCATCGGCGTTTGCCAGGAAGTCGACGCGGCCAGCAACACCTGCAAGGTCAGCCATGGCGGACTGCTGACCCCGGCGATCCGCTTTTTCAACCCGAGCGCCGGGGCCCAGAGCGAGTCGCGGATTCCGTCCGTGGGTGAGCAATGCCTGTTGCTGAATCATGGCGGCGGCGAGAGCGGCGGACAGGCGGTGGCGTTGTTCGGCCTCAACGGCGGTCAGTTCCCGCCCGTCTCGACCCAGGCCTCGCTGACGCGGCGCCTCTATCAGGACGGTACGGAAAACGGCTACGACCACGCCAGCCATGTCCTGCACTGGCAAAACGGCCCGGCGACGTTCAGCGGTTCTCGCGAAGCCCTGCAGTTGAACATTGGCCTGTCGCGGCTGGCGATGACACCCGAGGCCATCGAATTGCAAGTCGGCGCCGTCGGCATTCGGCTCGACGCCTCCGGTGTGCACTTGAGCGGCCCGGTAGTGGATCACCAGGGACGCGTCATCAGTACCGCATAAGAGATTTCCTCATGATTGGAATCGATCGAAACACCGGCGCCATGGTCGACGACTGGCTGCAGTTCGTGCAGCGCGCCACCCGTGCATTGACCACGCCGTTGGGCGCTCGCCAGAAGCGCCCGTTGTATGGCTGCGCACTCACGCAGTTGCTGGGGCAGAACCTCGGTGATGACCTGCTGATCCTTGCCCAGAGCCACGCGGCCCAAGCGTTCTACAACCCGGACAACGGCATCGATGATTTCGAGCCGCAGGTCATTGTCGCCAGCCGACAGGGGGCCGGGTTGCTGTTGCGTTTCGCAGGCACCTGGAAAAACCGCAAACAGACTTTCGAGGTGGTGACATGAGCATGTTGATACCCGGCCAGAACCAATTGGCCGAACCGGCCATCGTCACTGTCGAAGCGTTCGAGGACTTGCTCGCAGAGTTCAAGACCTTCGTGGTCGAGTACGTCGGCGCACGCTCTCCGGCAAGCGCGGCGAAGCTGGTGGACAGCCTCGAAAACGAAAGCGAACTGCTGACCCTGGCCCTTGAGGCGTTCTGTGTCCGGCTGCAAACCCACGAGCGTAAATACAACGCCCGCATCAAGCAGATGTTGGCGTGGTGGGCCACGGGCACCAACCTCGACGCTCGCCTCGCGGACATGGGCCTTGAGCGTCAGTTGCTCGATCCGGGCGACCCGGTGGCGTTCCCGCCCATCCCCCCGGTCTACGAGAGCGATGACGATGCGCGGTTGCGCTACTACCTGGCGCCCCATGCCCCGGCGGCCGGATCGCGCATGCAGTATCGGCGGGAGATTTTTACCCTGGGCGAACGTCCAGCGGTGAAGGTGGAAAACGGTTCGGCGGGCGTGGTGACAGTCACCTACACCTTCGACCCGGATGGTCATGCGGCGCAGGTCAAGGATGGCAACGGACGCCGCACCGCGCCGGGCGAAGTCACGGTCACGGTGCTGTCCCGTGACGGCGACGGCACGCCCGCCGAGGAACTGCTCGACGGTGTTCGCCAGCATTTCGCCCGGCCGGATGTACGCCCGGAAACGGACCTGGTCATCGTCCAGGCCGCGCAGATCAAACCTTACAAAATCCGCGTCGTGGCGAAGATCAATGCCGGCCCGGATTCAGGGTTGACCCAGGTTGCCGCCGAACAGCAGTTGCAGGCGTATGCCGAGGCGTGTCATCGCCTGGAAGGGCGGGTGGACCCCAGCTGGATCGACTACACGCTGCACAGCGCGGGCGCGGTTCAACTGCAGATTCTCGAACCGCTTGCGCCGATTGTGACGACGGCTTTTCAAGCCCCGTACTGCACGGGCATCGAAGTCGAGGTGGATACGTTATGAGTGACGACACGCCTCGCCCGAGCCTGCTGCCGGTCAACAGTTCGCCGCTGGAAAGGGCGCTTGATCTCGGTTTCGCACGGTTGCTCGAACGCATCGATCCGCCGTTTCCCGAGCTGATGAACCCGGCGACCACGCCCTTGGCGTTCCTGCCGTATCTCGCGGCGGATCGTGGGGTCAGTGAGTGGAATGCGGGAGCCAGTGACCTGGAAAAACGCCTGACCGTTTCTTTGTCCTGGCAAATCCAGCGTCAGGCGGGCACCCGTCAAGCCTTGAATCACGCCGTTGAATCATTGGGGTTCACGCCTCACGTCACCGCTTGGTACGAGCAGCAACCTCGTGCTCACCCCTACACCTTTGATGTACAGGCGATCATTGGCCAGGACTGGTCCAGCGGCGATCACAACCGCTTGATTCAGCGGATCAATGCGGCAAAGAGCGAGCGCGATCAAGCCACCATCACCCTGGTGCATCAAACGAGTGGCGGCCTGGCAGCGACGGCAGCGATGCATGGACCAATCAGCGACGGTGAGCTGTCTTTGTGCGGGGCATTGCCGCTACTTGAACTCGCTGCGCGACTTCCCGGTATTGGGATTTCCCAGCGCTACACCATTAACGATTACGACCTCAGGGCGCAGCCATGACAGAAGACATTACGCGCTTGGTTCGCTTCACTTCCGCCGGCCTGGCCGAAGTGTTGCAGGCAAAGAACCAAGGCTTGAAAGGTGAGATCACTCACATCGGTGCCGGCACCGCCCGCTACGATCCCAATGGGTCGGAAACGGCGCTTCGCAATGAGCGACAGCGTGTGCCAATCGTGGATTACGAAGATCTGGATCCAGGGCAACTGAGAATGGCCGCTCTGTTTGAGGGGCCGGATGAATATGAAATTGGCGAGTTCGGTTTCTATCTTTCCACCGGCACGCTGTTGGCGGTGTATTCGGTGACTGGAAAGCTGCTGACCTACAAAGCCGCTGCAGCGCGAGTATTGCAAAAGTTCACGCTGGATATATCACCGTTGCCGGCGCAAAGCGTCACGGTGGTGGTGGGGGCCGACAACCTGAACATCCTATTGAGTGAAGAAATCGCCACGTTGGCTACCGCCAATATCGACAACATGGCGCGGCACGTGGGCCTGATGTTTCGAGTGATGGCGCTCGAAGCCAAATAATCAAATAGTACAAGGAACCTGAATGTGAGTCTGGAAACCACTATCGCGTCGCTGGTATCGGCGGCCAACAACTTGACCACGGTGGTCAATGGAAAGATCGGCAGTATCAACACGACCATGGCCACGGCTTTGACCCAGTTCAATGAGTGGCGAAGCCTGAAGGATGTGGAAGGGGACCCAAGCGCCCTGGGCACGATTCGTCGCAACGTTTTGCAGGGACACGTCTACGGGACTGGCGGCGTCTATGGCGCAACGGCACAGGGTGATTTTGTTTCCACCAACCTGGGTGCCAGTGCAAATGTGTACATGCATTTCAAAGTGCCGCTTAACATCAATGTTCATTCGGAGATGTTCTGGTTCAACATCAAGGGCTACAGCTACGGCACAGCCAAAATAATCGACGAAACGTTGGTGGGGTATTGCTATCAGCCCACTCGGGTTCTGCAAAGCGTCTCGACCTTTGGGAATATGACTCCTGCTGTCTATGCCGACACAAACGGCAATATCGTCATGCGAATTCTGATTCCCAACGTTTATTACACCACCGTGCGCATTGACACCATGCGCGTGGGCAATGGTCGGTTATTCAATCTTGGGGATTTGACCACCAGGTTGTCGCTGGCCGAAACCGTTGTTTTCAGCTAAGGAATGAACATGTCTGATCTGTCCAACAATGACACTCCCGAAAATCCAATCGCCGTACCGTCGCGTGAAATCGAATGGGCCGCCATTCGCACACGCCGCAACCAACTGCTGCGAGACACGGACTTCACCCAATTAGCGGACTTTCCCGCAACAGAAGCCCAGCTGGTCGAGATCAAGGCTTATCGTCAGGCCTTGCGAGACATCCCCGAAACGGATGCGGAGCCGTCCAGGCTGCTCTGGCCTGTACTGCCAGATTTCATCAAGTAGACCACGACCGCGAGAGCGGTTTTTTTTCGCCCGCACCAAGCCCCGCCATGGGGCTTTTGTGTTTTTCGCATCTGGAGAGACCGTAGATGCCCATTCGTAAGCAATACACCGTGCTGCTGCCATTTCCTACCGGTGGCGGCCACTGGTCGAGCGCCGGCCAGAAACTGGAGCTGTTGGATGTCGAGGCCAGTGCCTTGCGCAGTGCCGGTCGTCTCGAGCTGACCAGCGTCCTGGATACGCAGCAACCGGCAGCTGACACGCAAGCCACCCCAACCACCAAGGCCTTGAAGGCCGCCACCAAAAAGGCTGAATAACCATGGCTGAGGTTTTGAACTTCGAGCACAACGGCATTACCGTCAATGCCACCGAATCTCCCGAGGCCATGGGTGGCCTGGGTGACAACGTCATCGGGCTGGTCGGCACCGCGCCGAATGCCAACCTGCTGATCCCGAAAAACACCCCGTTCCGCATCAACAGCTTCACCACCCAGGCCCAGTTGGACCCAACCGGTGCCGAAGCGGGGACGCTGTTCCAGGCGGTCTACCAGATCCTCAAAGTGGTCAAGGTGCCGGTCTACGTCGTCATCGTCGAAGAGGGCGCCACGCTGGCCGATACGCAGAACAACGTGATCGGCGGTATCGAAGCGCAGACCGGTCGCAAACTCGGCCTGGCGGCGTTGAGTGGGGTCGCTGAAGACCTGACCATCATCGGCGCGCCGGGCTTCACCGGCACCAAGGCGGTGGCCAGCGAGTTCGCCTCGTTCGGCAAGCGCATCAAGGCCCGTGTGGTGCTCGATGGCAAGGACGCCGCGGTCGCTGATCAAGTGACCTACAGCCAGGAACTGGGCGGCGCGGACCTCGGTTTCGACCGTTGCCTGGTGGTACACAACATGCCGGCGGTGTACTCCAAGGCCGCGAAGAAAAACGTCTTCCTGGCCCCGTCGAGCCTGGCCATCGCCGCCCTCGCCAAGGTCAAGCAATGGGAGAGCCCGGGCAACCAGGTCACCTACGCCGAAGACGTCTCGCGTACCGTCGAATACAACATTCTCGACACCTCCACCGAAGGCGATCTGCTCAACCGTTACGGCGTCAGCTACTACGCCCGGACCATCCTCGGCGGCTTCTCGCTGCTGGGCAACCGTTCCATCACCGGCAAGTTCATCAGCTACGTCGGCCTCGAAGATGCCATCAGCCGCAAGCTGGTGAAGGCCGGCCAGAAGGCCATGGCCAAGAACCTGACCAAGTCGTTCATGGACCAGGAGGTCAAGCGCATCAACGACTGGCTGCAGACCCTGGTCGCCGACGAAACCATCCCTGGCGGCAGCGTGTACCTGCATCCGGAATTGAACAGCGTCGAGAAGTACAAGAACGGCACCTGGTACGTGGTCATCGACTACGGCCGCTACGCGCCGAACGAACACATGATTTATCAACTCAATGCCCGCGATGAAATCATCGAGCAGTTCCTGGAGGACGTTCTCTAATGTTTACCAACCGCGTAAGACAGGCCATCGCGGCCACCCTGCAAGGCCTGCCGTTGTCGGCGACCGTAGAAGAGTTCACCCCGCCGAAGATCGAATTCGACATGGAAGAGATGCGCGGCGGCCGTTTCATTGGCGAGGAAATGGCCAAGGGCGGCAAGGTGCTGACGGCCAAGCTGACGCTGCAAGGTCTCGGTCCGGAAGTCATGCTGGCGCTGGGCGTGAGCGTGGGCGACGACATTCTGCTGAACGTGCGTGAAGCCGGCCAGGATCAGGACGGCAACACCTGGTTTACCTACCACACGGTGGGCGGCAAGTTGAAGTCCCTCGAGGAAACTCCGCTGAAAATGACCGAGAAGCCCAAGACCAACCTGGAGCTGTCCTGCCGCACCTACAACCGCCTGGAAAACGGCGTTCCGGTGATCGACATCGACGTGCGCACCCAGAAGTTCGTGCTCAACGGTGTCGACATTCTCGGTGATGCGCGCCGTGCGGTGTTGTTGCCCTAAGCCCTTACCGGCCGGCTAGATGCAATCCCTGTGGGAGCGAGCAAGCTCGCTCCCACAGGATGTCCTCTGATTCACCAAGGAACCGATTTCATGTCCTGGATGCCTCCTACCCATGAGCTGTTGTCGCCGATCACCGGTGACGACGGCTCGCAGATCGAGCAGCTCCCACTCAAACCACTGTTCTACGCCGCGCAGAAAGAAGCCCTGGCCCGCGCTGGTGATGATGAAGACGACCAGTTCTTCGAGCTGGCCAAACTGGCCACCGGCCTGTCGGTCAAGGAACTCGATCAGCTCAAGCGCCCGGACTACGTGAGCATTGCCCAGTACGTGCACGAAATGTCCACGCGTCCGGCGTCGTACTTTCTGGATGACCCACAGGCCGATCCCGACCAGGTGCAACTGCTGCAACCGCTCGACGTCGCGGGCCGCAGCCTGACCGCGCTGACCCTGGAAATGCCGGTGCTGCGTGCGACCAAGGCGATGAAAAAACTGAAGACGGCCAAGGAGCGCGCCGAGTTCATCACGGCCCATTGCACCGGCCTGATGATTCCCGATCTGGACCTGCTGACCGTGCCCGACTGGACACAACTTCAGGTGCGCATCGACGATTTTTTAAACAAACCGGCGGACTTCTTTCGGAGCGCGACATCGAAGTGATCCTCGATGTGGTGCCGCTCATTTACTCGGTAAGTGAGGCGGAAATCCTGGAATGGGACGCCGGCAAGGCCTTGCGCCGCTACGACATCGCGATCACTCGCCTTGGCGTGAAACAGGAGTAGAGCGGGATGGCGGACGATAGATATTCGCTCAAATACGCAGCCTTCAATGACAGTGGGTTGGCGTTCGGCAATACCAGCCTCACCAGTGGCGTGTCGGCACAAGGCGCGTTTGCCAGGGATCAACTGGCGAGCCTCGATCTGGCGCTGGAAACACTCGGGCTCAAGCTCGGCCTGCTGACCACGGCGATCGAGTCGCTGACCGTGAAGCTTTCGGCGCAACGATTGTTTTCTCAAACGATGGGCGCTGGCGCCAAGGGCGAGTCGGCCAATGAGTCAAAGGGTAAGTCGGGTGGCGGCATCGAACCACCGGTGCTGCTCAAACCCGCGATAGCGATGGATTCGGCCGTGGCCGATCTGAAGCAGGCCGGCCAACTCACGCCTCGCCAGATTGCAGAGATGGCAGAACCAACCCAGCGTATCGCCAGTGCGCCATTGGTGGCGGCCGGCGGGACCACGGCGGTTGAGTTAGTGAGGATGGAAAGTCTGGCGGCCAGGGCGGGAATCGGCAGCGACCTGCCCAATGCCTCGGACCGGCAATTGGCACTGTTGCGCTTCGCCAGTGATGCGGGCGTCACAGCATCGACGTTCAAAATGCCGGCCATAGAAGCCGCTGAAATGGTGCTCGGCTGGCGCACTTCCATGAAGCTCAGCGCAGAGAAAGCATTTGATCTGGCGGATGCAACCAACCACCTGAGCAAGATTCCCGGTGGTGCGAAAGCGAGTGAGATCGGCACAGTGCTGCAGCGTGACGGTGCGGCCGCGACCTCGGCGGGCCTGCAGCCTGCCCAAGCTGCGGCACTGACGGCGGCACTTCTCAATACCGGCGCGCAACAAGCTGAAGCGGGTGTGGCGCTCGACCACTTCACGACCGCTTTAGGCAAGGGCGATCAGGCCTCCGCGACCGAGCAAGCGGCCTGGAAGCAACTGGGGCTTGATCCCAAAGAGGTAGCGAGCGGCTTGCGTGACAAGAATGCCGCGCCGGGGACAGTGATGTCGGTCCTGGCGGCCTTGAACGCGCAGCCGGCCGAAAAACGCTCGACCCTGGCCTCTTCGCTGTTTGGCACTGGGGATGCGGCGGTACTGCGCATGTCGCAGAAACTCGACGATGTGAACGCGGCGTTCTGGCAGGTGAAAGACCCAGGCCAATACGCTACATCGCAACTGGGTAACAACGGTTCGGTGCGGCAGGACGCGTTGGCCCTGTCGAACACCCGGCAGGGCCAGCTGAACGTCCTCAACGCCCGCAGCGAGCGTTTGTCGGTGGCCACGGGAAATGCCCTGATGCCCTCGGCGGATACCTCGTTCCAGTGGCTGGGTTCGCTGGCCGATGGCATGAGTGAGTTGGCTGAGTCCTCACCTAAAGCCGCCGCAGCCATCGTATTGATTGGCGCAGCTATCAAACCGCTGGTGGGCGCGTTGCTCAAGGCTGTAGGGGATGAGATGTCCAATCAGGTGGCCAAGCGGGTGTTGGGCAGGGTCGCTCCGCACCTTCCCGGCCGATTGGGTGAGGTGATCTCCGACGATTTCAGAAATCCTCGTGGGGACAAGCTGGATACACGCAATGCCAACCAGCGTCCCGAATCCACGAACAGGCCGAAAATACGTGTCAGTACACGAGGCTCACAGGGGGCCGCAAGGCGTTTCTCACTCGGGCCAACGGCCTCGTTACGCTCGATGACTCGCAGGGCGCCCGGCCCATTGAAAGTAGTCGGCGCCGTCGCTGATGTGGCCGAGGGTGTCCTTACCGGCGACAAACGAATGATGGGCGCAGGCTTGGGCGCCGCAGGTGGCGGCTGGGCAGGCGCTGCTGCGGGGTCTGCGGCCGGTGCCGCTTTGGGGAGTGTTGTTCCGGTGCTCGGCACTGCCATTGGTGGGCTGATTGGCGGACTGCTGGGCGGCTGGCTGGGGAGCGATGCCGGCGCGTCCCTGGGTGAGAAGCTCGTCGCCCCCGCCGACAGACTCGCCGCTCCAGAACAGGTCAGCAAGGACCTGGCCAGCACCCAGACAACCACGCAACAGAACACCATGACCGCAAACATCTACATCAACGGCCAGGACCAGGCCAGCGCGACTCAGTTGGCCAACCTGGTCGTGCAGCAGCTCTCGGGCCAATTCGGCTTGACGACCATGCCCGACTCACTCGCCATGCGCAGTGACGCGGCCCTGACCGACGGAGGTACGTGATGCGTCAGCAAATGGCACTTGGCAGTTTCATTTTCGGTCTGTCGAGAAACTTTGCGTACCACAGCCTGGTACGCACCTCGGACGGTGGCTGGAAGAGCATCGACATCCTCACCAGCAAACCCAAGTCCAGCCAGGTCGGCCAAGGCCTGCAAGGGCTGACGATCACCGGCAAGTCGATGTACGCGACCGCCATGGATCGCCTCGATGAGTTGCGCGCCTTGCAGGCGCAGCGCGTGCCCGTGCCGTTGGTTGACGGCATCGGTCGCAACTGGGGCTTGTGGCAGATCAACAAGGTGACGGAAACCCAGACCGAGATCATTGATGACGGTACGGCGATGGTGGTCGGCTGGGTGGTTGAATTGACGGAGTTCGCCAATGCGTAGGGTTCGAAGTATCGCCGGTGATTCGGTGAGTCTGTTGCTGTACCGCGAGCTTGGGCGTTGTGACGATATCGTCGAGGAGGCGCTCTGGCTGCTCAATCCGGAGCTGGCCGAATGGGGCCCGGTATTGCCTGCGGGTGTCTGGGTGGTCCTGCCGGAAGTGGATCTCAAACCTGTTGCACCCACACCGGTTTCGGCCTGGGATTAAGGAGGCAACATGTCACTGGGTTTCACGCCTGCGGTGGAAATTTATGGTGCGAACGCCGCACTGCTCAACGAACGCCTGCTCAAGTGGGAGCATGTCGACGCGGCGGGTATCGAGTCCGATCAGCTGACGCTCACCATTAGCCTGGATGGGCTCGAAGGGTTGCCCAGCCTGGGCGGGAAGATCGGTCTGCGGGTCGGTTACCTGGAGTCGGGGCTGGTGGATAAAGGCGAGTTCGTCATCACCCGGCGCACACCGTTCCTGTTTCCGCTGCAACTCGTGCTGGTGGCCATGGCGGCGCCATTCAGTGCGACGGACCAGACCGGGTTCAAGCAGCGCCGATCCGTCAGTCATGGCCCGACCACACTGGGGGCGCTGTTTCGTCAGTTGACCTCCAGGCACGGGTTTTCCCCCCGTATGGCGCCGGACCTGTCGCTGATCAAAATCGAGCACATCGACCAGACCAACGAAACCGACATGGGTTTCCTCACGCGCCTGGCCCATCGTTATGACGCCGTCGCCAAGCCGATCAACGAGTTGTATGTGCTGGCTCGGCGCGGTCAGGCGAAGTCGTTGTCAGGCAAGGTCCTGCCCGAGATGAAACTGTCGGTGACGACGAATAATCGCCCGGGCGACCACGCCTTCATTTCGGCCAAGTTTGATGAAACCGCCCGGGCCAAGTACCAGGGTTGCAAGACCCGGTGGTGGGATGCGGCGGCCGGCGAGCTGCAGGTCGAGGAGAGCGGCATCGCGCCGTTCAAGACCCTGCGCCAGCGCTTCCAGAGCGCAGACGATGCCCGTGCCGCTGGAGAAGGCGAGGTACGCCGGATGGAGCGCGAAGCACTCAAGGTGACCATCGAGTGCCCTGGCAACCCGGGGCTGTCCGCCGAGGGCATCGTATTGCTGGATCCCACCTGGCCGGATTTCATGCGCGGTCGCTGGTCGATCGACAAGGTCACCGCCAGTGGCGACCGGGAAAAAAGCTACCGCTGCTTGATTCATGCAACCTGCCTGGATGCCAAGGCCTGACCCCACCACCTTCTGTGGGCGTTGCACATATCCAGCGCCCAACTGGGTCCCTCTGTGGGAGCGAGCTTGCTCGCGAAGATGCCAGTACATCCAACATCAATGTTGCCTGACCTACCGCTTTCGCGAGCAAGCCCGATCCCACAGGGATGACTCGCACCTTCAGATACTGGAGTCCCCCCATGAAGATCACGCCGATCCTCACGCAGTTGCGTGAGCAATGTCCGACGCTCGCCCATCGCGTGGCCGCAGGCTTTGACCTCGTCACGCTGCAAGCCGAGACCCCGCTGCAGACCCCCTGCGCCTATGTCCTGCCCACCGCCGACACTGCCAGCAAGAACGCGGCTCAGAACGTCACGCTGCAAGCGGTGCGTGATCGCTTCGATGCCGTGCTGGTGCTCGACGCCACTGATGCGACAAAAGCGCTGGACCTGTTGCACGACCTGCGGGCCGAACTGTGGCGCGCGCTGGTGGGGTTCAAGCCGGGCGCCGAGTACACCGGCATCGAGTACGACGGCAGCGAACTGGTTTCCATCAATAGCAGCCGTGTGTTGTACCGGCTGCACTTTTTCGCCGAGTTCCAGCTGGGCCGCAATCTGGCGAGCCAGCCTGCCGAAAGCTGGCACGAGCGTGAACTGGACGGCTTGTCGTCCTTTACCGGGGTCACCGTGCGGGTCGATGCCATCGATCCGGCGGACCCCAACCTGAAACGTCCCGGCCCCGACGGGCGCGTGGAACTGACTTTCTCTGGAGACGTAACCCCATGAGCAAACGCATCACCGTGCTGCCGGCCCCGGGCCGTGCCGTGCCGGACCCGGAAGCGGGCGATCTGTTGCCCCTCGAAGGCCGTGAAGTGCCAGACAACGCCTGGTGGCGTCGACGTCTGGCCGATGGCGATATCACTACCAAAGCCGTGAAAGCGGCAAAACCACAGGGAGCCAAATAATGGCGATCGGATTCAGCAATATTCCCGCGGACATTCGTGTGCCGCTGTTCTACGCCGAAATGGACAACTCGGCCGCCAATAGCGCGTCATCGGCCATGCGCCGGTTGATCGTCGCCCAGGTCAACGACAACGTCGCCCCGGCGGAAGTCGGCAAACTGGTGCTGGTGTCCAGCGTCGCGCTGGCCAAGAACATTGGCGGGCAGGGCTCGATGCTCGCCTCGATGTACGAGACCTGGCGCAAGACCGACCCGCTCGGTGAAGTCTGGTGCCTGCCGCTGCACAACGTCGAAGGCGCCATCGCCCAGGGCGTGCTGACCTTCACCGGCGCCGCGACTGAAAGCGGTGTGCTCAACCTGTACGTTGGCGGTGTACGCGTCCAGGCCGCCATCGTCAACGGCGCCACTGCAGCCCAGGCCGCCTCTGCGCTGGCCTTGAAAATCAACGCGGCCGCCGACTTGCCGGTGACTGCTGCGGCCGCCGAAGGTGTCGTGACCCTGCGCGCCAAATGGACCGGTGACAGCGGCAACGACATCAGCCTGCAATTCAATCGCCTGGGCAAGAGCAATGGCGAAAACACCCCGGCGGGGCTGACCACCGCCATTACTGCGATGACGGGCGGCGCCGGTGTGCCGGACCAGACCGCTGCCGTTGCGGCCCTGGGTGACGAACCGTTCGAGTTCATCGCCATGCCCTGGTCCGATGTGGCGAGCCTCAACACCTGGCAAGCGGTCATGGACGACAACACCGGTCGCTGGTCCTGGGCCAAGCAGTTGTTCGGCCATGTCTACAGCGCCAAGCGCGGCACTATTGGCACCCTGGTTGCCGCCGGTCAGGCACGCAACGACCAGCACATGACCATCCAGGCCCTGGAACTGGGCGTACCGCAACCGTTCTGGGTCCAGGCCGCTGCGTTGGCTGCGCGCACGGCGGTGTTCATCTCCGCCGACGCCAGCCGTCCGACCCAGAGCGGCAGCCTGCCAGGCTTGGACCCGGCACCGGCCAGTGAACGTTTCACCCTGACCGAGCGCCAGTCGCTGCTCAATTACGGCATCGCGACCGCGTACTACGAAGGTGGCTACGTGCGAATCCAGCGTTCCATCACCACGTATCAGAAGAATGCCTTCGGCCAAGCTGACAACTCCTACCTGGACAGCGAAACCATGCACCAGTCGGCGTTCATCGTCCGTCGCCTGCAAAGCGTGATCACCAGCAAGTACGGTCGCCACAAACTGGCCGCCGACGGCACCCGTTTCGGCGCCGGCCAGCCCATCGTGACCCCGAGCACGATTCGCGGCGAGCTGATCGCTCAATACGCCAAGCTCGAACTGGAAGGCCATGTGGAAAACGCCGAGCTGTTCGCCGAGCACCTGGTGGTCGAGCGTGACAGCCAGGACCCGAGCCGGGTCAATGTGCTGTTCCCGCCGGACTACATCAACGGCCTGCGGGTGTTCGCGCTGCTCAACCAATTCCGCCTGCAATACGACGACGCCGCCTGAAGGTCGCGTCAATCGCATGAATTCAGCCCACTTCGCGTGGGCTTTTTATTGAAGGGAGAAACACCATGGGTCAACTGATTGCGGGCACCTGCTACGTCAAAGTGGACGGCGCTCAACTGACCATCAACGGTGGCTGCGAAGCGCCACTGATGTTCACCAAACGCGAAACCGTCGTACCGGGTTTCTACAAGGAAACCGACATCGCCCCGTCCTTCAAGGTGACGGCGCTGCACACCGCGGACTTCCCGCTCAAGCAACTGGTTGCGGGCACCGACATGACCGTCACCTGCGAATTCAACAACGGCAAGGTCTACGTGCTGGCCGGCGCCTACCTGGTGGAAGAGCCTGTGTCCAAGGGTGACGACGCCACCATCGAGCTGAAATTCGAAGGCATCAAGGGGACTTGGCAATGAGCGATGTCGTGACGCTGCGCGTGGCCATCGAGGCCCACGGTGAGCCGGTGAGCGAACTGACTCTGCGCCGTCCGACGGTGCAGGAAGTCCGGGCGATCAAGGCGCTGCCGTACAAGATCGACAAGAGCGAGGAGGTGAGCCTGGACATGGACGTCGCGGCCAAATACATCGCGGTGTGCGCCGGTATCCCGCCGTCCTCCGTCAACCAGTTGGACCTGGCTGACCTCAACGCCCTGAGCTGGGCCGTCGCGAGTTTTTTCATGAGTGCGGCGTCGCAGCCATCGGCGACCTGATCGCCGCCGCCTATGACCTGGCCTGGTTCTGGAAGGTTGACCCCGAACAGATGATGGCCAGGCCACTGGATGTGCTCCGCGAATCCCTGGAGCACGCGCAACGGATCAATGCGATGCAGCAGGTGCAGTGATGGCAGACACACAAACGGTAGAGAAAAAAGCGGTGCTGCTCACGGGCATCGATGAGCTGTCACCCAAGCTCGCAGGCCTTCGTGCGAAGGTCGCGAGTTTCAAGCAGAACCTCGACGCCACGGGCCTGGGCAGCCTGGATATTTCCGGTCTGCTGCCCAGTGGCGGCCTGGCCCAACCGTTTATGGACGGGCTCAAGTCGGCGCTGGCCTTCAAGGACGAAGCGGGCTCAGCGAGCGCGGCGGCCAGTGCCGTCCAGGCGCCTGACGCGCCCCGTGTAGCGGCACAGAACCTGGATGGATTGAAGACTTCCATCAGCAACGTGTCGGTGCAGTTCGGCTCGGCCCTGGGGCCTGCGGTCAACGCGGTGGCGGTCAGTTTGCAGCCCATGGTCAGCGGTGTGGCCCAGGTACTGCAGGACAACCCGCAACTGGTACAGGGCCTGGCAAATGGCGTCGTAGCGTTCAACGCGATCCAGATGGCGGTCAGCGGCGCAAGCCAGGCGTTCGAGGTGGTGAACCTGGCCTTGAAGATGAATCCCATCGGCTTGATTGCAATGGGCGTCGCCTTGGCGGCAGGAATGATCATCGCCCACTGGACGCCGATTTCGGCGTTCTTCGCCGGGCTCTGGCAGCGGCTTGCGCCCATCGTGCTGCCGATGGTCGAGTTCTTCAAGACGATGTTCGCCTTCACCCCGATGGGGCTGGTGATCAGTAATTGGGGCCCGATCAGCAGCTTTTTTGGCGCGCTCTGGAATGTGATCGTGGCGGCGGCAACGCCGATCATCGGTTTCATGCAGACGCTGTTCGCCTGGTCACCCTTGGGTTTGATTGTTACCAATTGGACGCCCCTGACCGGGTTGTTCGCGGCGATCTGGGACCTGCTCAAGGCCTTGACCGTGCCGGTAATGGACGCTCTGAAAGGTCTGTTCGACTGGACGCCGCTGGGACTGATCATGGCCAACTGGGGCACGATCGGTGAAGTCTTCGCCGGGATCTGGGAGGGCATCCGCAATCAGGTGTCGATCATGCTGGCGGTATTCAGCGGCCTGTTCGATTGGTCACCCATTGAGGGCCTCACCCAGCAGTGGGGGCCGGTGGGCGAGTGGTTCAGCCAGTGGTGGAACGAGTTGCAGGAGGTGATCGCGCCGATCAAGGCGTTTTTCAACGGCGGCTTCGGCGAGATGATCACCTCGTTCACCGGCAAGGTCGAAGGCCTGACCGGGGCGCAGCGACAGACCAACGCCGAAGGCAAGGGAGAGCTGGCGCCGGCGTTTTTTGGCGGGGCCAGCGAGCAGCCTCCGGGCCTGTCCTCCAGTCTGGCGCCAGCGTCCGCCAACGGGCCAGCGAAAACCTCGCTGGCGCCGGGTGCGTTGCCACAAACCTCCAGTGCCCTGGTGCAACAAAGTGCTGCCAACAACCGCACGCAACTCGAAGGCGGCCTGACCGTGCGTTTCGAAAATGCCCCGGCCGGGTTGCGCGCCGATCCGCCCCAGACCAATCAACCGGCCCTGGCGGTGAGTTCGCGCATCGGCTATCGCTCACTTTCCACAGGAGGCTCCTATGAGCTGGCGTGATCGTTTGTTGCCGGCGTCGTTTCGTGGCGTCGGGTTCTGGGTCGATCAGGCGAAAACCCCGGTCGGCCACAAGGGCCAGTTGCATGAGTATCCACAGCGCGACCAGCCGTTTTTCGAAGGGCTCGGCCAGCAGGCGAAGATTCATGAGTTGACCGCGTTCATCGTCGGCCCCGATTGCCTGGAGCAGCGCGACAAGCTGCTCAAAGCTTTGGAGCAGGGCAGCGGCGAACTGGTGCATCCGTGGCTGGGGCGCATGCAGGTCAAGGTCGGCGAGTGCGACATGACCCAGACCCGCCAGGACGGTGGGCTGGTGACATTCGCCCTGAAGTTCTACCCCGACCAGCCGCTGCAATTCCCTTCCGCCGCGATCAATAGCCAGAAACTGCTGCTGGTCTCGGCCGACAGCTTCCTCGGTTCGGCGGTGCGGCGCTTTGAAGATGCCATGACGTTGATCAAGGCCGCGCGGATCGGTATCGCGGATCTGCGCAACAGCCTCAAGGACATCTACGGCGTGATCGAGCAGGAGCTCAAGCCGTTGATCGAGACCTATCGGCAACTCAGCGATCTGGTCAAGGCGGTGAAAGAGCTGCCCAAGGACGTGGTGGCCGAGTTCAAGGGATTGCTGGGGGACATCCGCGAGCTGAAGGACTTTGCCCGTGACGGCTATCGCGGCGTGATTGCCAGCGTGTCGCAACAGGTGGAGGCCATTCGCAAGGCCGACGCGCCCAAACTCACCACAGGCAAGGACACCACGGCGGCGGCCCAGGCCGTGGCCGATCTGGTGCAGGACACGCTGCTGGTGCAGGCCGCGCAATGGATTGCGGCGATGCCGGTGGCGGCGCCTGTGGTCAAGTTGGGCGCCACGCCGTCGGTGGCGCAACAGGCCGTGCAACCGGTCCAGCGCCGGGACGTGCCGGTGGCCGACGATGTGCTGGCCCTGCGCGATGCCCTTAACGATGCGATCTGGCAGGCCTCCCTCAAGGCTGATCCGGAGCACTACCAGGCGATGAACAACCTGCGCCAGCAAATGGCCGCGCACTTGACGGCGGTGGCGTCGTCGGGTGTCAGGCTGATCAACCTGTCGTTCAAGCAAAGCCTGCCAGCGCTGGTGGTGGCGTATCAGCAATTTGCCGATGCCACCCGGGTGACTGAAGTGACCCAGCGTAACGGCGTAGCCCATCCTGGTTTCCTGCCGCCCAATGACCTGAAAGTCTCCGGGGAGTAAGCCATGAACGAGCTCGACAACGCTGTCTCGCTTACCGTCGGCGGGCTGGATTACGGCGGCTGGAAAAGTGTGGAAATCAGTGCGGACCTGGAGCGTCAGTTCCGCACCTTCAAACTCGACATCACCTGGCAATGGCCGGGGCAGACGCAAGCAGTGCCGATCCGTCCGGGCGATGAATGCCAGGTGCGCATTGGTGCCGACCTGGTCCTCAGTGGTTATGTGTTCAAGGCACCGGTCAGCTATGACGGTCGGCAGATCAGCCTGAGCATTGAAGGCGGTTCCAAGACCCAGGATCTGGTGGACTGCGCGGCGATCAACCGCCCGACTCAATGGCGTGGGCAAACGGTGTTGAGCATCGTCCAGGCCCTGGCGTCGCAATACGGCGTGGGGGTCATCAGTGAAATCCCTGAAACCGCGCGGTTGAGCGAACACAGCATCGTACCGGGGGAAACGGTCTTTCAATCCATCGACCGTTTGCTGACGTTGTTCCGGGTGTTCTCCACTGATGACGCGCAAGGGCGCGTGCTACTGGCCAAACCCGGCAGCGGCGGACGGGCCAGTGATGTGCTGGAGTTGGGCAAGAACATTCTCTCCGGTAACGCACCGATGGACTACAGCCAGGTGTTCTCTGAATACCGGGTCATCGGCCAGCACAAGGGCAATGACCAGCAGAGCGGGGCGGCGGTGAGTGAAGTCTCCGGCACCGCCACGGACCTGAGCTTCAAGCGCAAGCGGGTGACAGTGATCAGCGAGAGCGCGCAGTTGACCTTCGAACTGGCCCAGCAACGGGCCGACTGGGAAAGCGCCATCCGTACCGGCAAGGCCCTGACCACCACCTACCGCGTGCAGGGTTGGCGCCAGGCCAATGGCGACTTGTGGCGGCATAACACCTTGGTGCGAGTGATCGACCCGGTGCTGGGGTTCGACGGTGACATGCTGATTTCCAAAGTGACGTACTCGCTGTCGGCACAAGGCTCCGTCACCACCCTGCAAGTCGCTCCGCCGCATACCTTCGACGCCAACCCGGTACCGCCCAAAACCTGAGCCCGGCACCGATGCCTGCCCACCACAGATCCCCTGTGGGAGCGAGCTTGCTCTCGAAAGCGGTGGGTCAGCTTGCATCGATGTTGGATGTGCTGCCGCCATCGCGAGCAGGCTCGCTCCCACAGTATTTCGAGACCGCCTCCAAGTTTCTGCCCACCCGCAAATCCCTTGTGGGAGCGGGCTTGCTCGCGAAAGCGGTGGGTCAGCTTGCATCGATGTTGGATGTGCTACCGCCATCGCGAGCAAGCTCGCTCCCACAGTATTTCGAGACCGTCTCCAAGTTTCTGCCCACCGCAAATCCCTTGTGGGAGCGAGCTTGCTCGCGATGGCGGCAGCGCAGCCAATAGAGGTGTTGATCCGAACACCGCGTTCAAGTCCCCGATTCTCAAGGAAACCTCAATGAGCCTACTGACCCGCCTCCTGGCGCGCGGCACTGTCGTGCTCGCCAATTCGGCCACCAAGTTGCAGTCGCTGCAAATGCGCCTCACCGCCGGCGAAGTGAACGACGACATGGAGCACTTCGAACCCTACGGCTTCACCAGCAACCCGTTGGCCGGTGCCGAGGGCATTGCCACGTTCCTGGGGGGTGACCGTTCCCATGCGGTGGTGCTGGTGGTCGCCGATCGCCGTTTTCGCCTCCAGGCCCTGGCCCCTGGTGAAGTGGCGCTCTACACCGACGAAGGCGACAAGCTCCACTTCAAGCGCGGTCGTGTCATCGACATCCAGACCGCAACCCTGAACATCCGCGCCAGCAGCGCGGTGAACATCGACAGCCCGGTCATCAACCACACCGGCAAGATCGTTTCCCAGGGCGACCAGATCGCCGGCGGCATCAGCCAGATCAAACACGTGCATGTCGGTGTACAGGCCGGCAACGGTCAGACCGGCGCGCCGGCGGGAGGTCAATGATGTTCATCAGCCAGAACCTGCACGCCGCACTGACCCGCTCGGTGCTGATCAGCCTGTTCACCTGGCGCCGCGCCGCTGACGACGATGCCGTCGATGATGAAGAACGTTTCGGCTGGTGGGGCGACACCTTTCCGACCGTTGCCGACGACCGTATCGGCTCGCGGCTGTGGTTGTTGCGCCGGGTCAAGCTGACCCGCCAGACCCAACTCGACGCCGAATTTTATGCCCGCGAAGCCCTGCAATGGTTGATCGACGACGGCCATTGCAGCGCCATCGACATCATCAGCGAACGCCTCGACGCCCAGCGCCTGAACCTGCGCACGGTCCTGACCCTGGCTGACGGCGAGCGCCTGGACATCAACCCCGATAACAGTTGGCAGGTGACCTATGCCGTTTGAAACCCCTTCGCTGCCGGTGCTGATCAAGCGCGCCCAAAGCGACCTGGCCAGCGATTCGCTGCGCCAGTCCGATGCCCAAGTGCTGGCCCGCACCCTCGGTGGCGCCGCCTATGGCCTGTATGGCTACCTGGACTGGATCGCCGAGCAGATCCTGCCGGACAAGGCCGATGAATCCACCCTTGAACGCATCGCCGCCCTGCGCCTGAACCAGGCGCGCAAAGCGGCCCAGGTGGCCAGCGGCAGTGTCAGTTTCAGCGCTACCGCCGGCGCGGTACTGGATGTCGACACGCTGTTGCAATCCACCGATGGCCGCACATTCAAAGTGACCACTGCTCGCACTACCAGCAATGGCCTGAACAGCACCACCATCGCCGCGCTGGACGCTGGCAGCCTGGGCAACGCCGACGCCGGCCTGGTGCTGACGCCAGTCCAACCGATCCTCGGCATTGGCAGCAGCTTCACCGTGCTGGCGCCGGGGCTGACCGGCGGTGTTGCTCGGGAAAGCCTCGAATCGCTGCGGGCCCGGGTGATCCGCTCCTACCGCATCATCCCCCACGGCGGCTCGGCCCAGGACTATGAAACCTGGGCCCTGGAGTGCCCCGGCATTACCCGCGCCTGGTGTCGCGGCAGCTACCTGGGACCCGGCACTGTCGGCTTGTTCGTCATGCGTGACGACGATTTGCAGCCGATTCCCAATGCCGAGCAATTGGAAGAGGTGCGGGCCTATATCGAGCCCTTGCGCCCGGTGACCGCCGAGTTGCACGTGCTGGCGCCAACGCAGGTGCCGGTGAGCTACAGGCTGCGCATCACCCCGGACACCAGCGCCGTGCGCGCGGCCGTCGAGGCGCAACTGCGCGACCTGCACAACCGCGAAGCCGGCCTCGGCGAAACGCTGTTGCTAAGCCATATCACTGAAGCCATCAGCAGCGCTACCGGCGAAACCGACCACAAACTCTCCGCCCCCGTCGCCGATGTAGTCGCCGCCAGCAACCAGTTGCTGACGTTCGGAGGCTGCACATGGCTGGAATAAGAACCGCCGAACAGTACCAGGCCCAACTGCGCAGCCTGCTGCCCAGCGGCCCGGCGTGGGATCCGGAGCGCGTGCCGGAACTTGAGCAAGTGCTTGAAGGCATCGCCCAGGAGCTGGGCCGCCTCGACGCCCGTGCCGCCGACTTGCTCAACGAAATGGACCCGGCGGGAGTGAGTGAACTGGTGCCGGATTGGGAGCGGGTGATGAACCTGCCTGATCCGTGCCTGGGCGCCACACCGTTGTATGACGATCGTCGCTTGGCGGTGCGTCGGCGGTTGTTGGCGGTGGGCAGCCAGGCCATCGCTTATTACGTGGAAATCGCCAAGAGCCAGGGTTACCCCAACGCAACGATCACTGAACTGAAGGCCCCGCGCATGGGCCGCGCACGATTCGGCGAGGCTCACTTTGGCACTTGGCAGGCGCAATTCATGTGGACCCTCAACACCGGCGGTCGCCTGCTGTTGGGCCGACGTTTTGGCGCGAGCTATTGGGGAGAACGTTTTGGCGTCAACCCGGGCTCGGCTCTGGAGTGCCTGATCCACCGCAGTGCGCCGGCGCATACCAAGGTTCACATCAATTATGACTAGGGAGTAAACGGATGGATTATCCGAAGAGTGTGCCCAGCGCCGGGTTGGTGAATGGGAAGTTCGTGGATGAAAACCCATTGACCGGGACGCCGGGGTCGTTGATTCCGGCAGCTTGGGGAAATGGTGTAACGCAAGAGATTGTGAATGTCATCAAGGCGGGGGATCTGACCCCTGATGAAACCCAAAACGATCAACTGCTCGAGGCGATTCAGTCAGTTACCGCCAAGGGCTGGAACCAGGATATCGCGCTTCCGATCGCCGCTTTACCGCTGCCAACGATTGCAACGGCAGACGCCCGTCTGGCAGTAACGCCAACGGCACTATCAACCAGCGGCGGTCGCGTCTCGATTTCGGCGGGTGTGTACATCAGCATTGGACAAGAGGTGGTAAGTGGGCGGTTGGGTCGATCCCGTACTTACGTGACGACGGCCTGGAGCAGCGCCGATTTGTTGCCCAGCGCCAGCTATTTTCTTAGGGCGCAGGTCATAGGCGGCGCGCTGACGTTCTACATGCAGCGTGGAAGCCTGTATGACCTCTCGCCGGAATCGTTGAAGGGGACTGTCAACGGAGCGTCCGGCGGCGGGTTTGCATCCACGCCCCTGGACATGTGCCTGGCCTGGGTGATGACCGGGGCGCCGGGCTCCTTGCCGACGATTCGCACGATCTACAACCGTGCTCAATTGACCTGGACCCAAACTGTGAATGGCACGGGGGTGGTTTATCTGCCGCTGGATCCGCATGCACGTGCGGCGCGGCTTGTGGCGGGTAATCCAACACCCTCTCCGAGCGCCGTGACTTCGTTGGCGTTTGTTCAGGCCGGGTGGGTTGGGGGCAACTACAGCTATCTGTCACCCGCCTTACAAAGTATCGGTAACAATGCGGTGGGCTGGAGCGGCCCATACATGTGTGTGCTGTTTTCCAATAACGTTGTCAACGACGTTACGGTTTCTACCGTCACAGCCAGCTTTGATCACTCTCAATCTCGCTCGCTTTGGCAGTGCTTTCAGGCCGAGCACACATTGGGCGCCACCAATGCCGATAGTGACGAACTGTTGCTGAGCATGGGAATCAAGGGGCACCAGGCATTGACCGATTACAGCGTGGGTATCGGCGTCAATTTTACCAACGCAATCAATGTTCACCTGTCCTGGGAGCTGATCCGATGAAAGTCATTCAAGAACTGCACCAGTACGAAGATGGACTTCGCCCGCCTGCACCTTCTTTCGCCCATGCCTGGGAGGACGGCACCTGGGTGCTGACTGAAGAGAATGCTGCTGAGCTGTTGCGCCAGGAAGCCGAACGCTTGTGCACCAAGGTCGATGCCGCTGCTGACAGCGCACGTCGCACGCTGGCCGGTGATCCACTACGCGCCCTGGAATACCAACAAGCCGCCCTGGAGGCACAGGCCTTCAAGGATCAGGGCTACCCGAAAAAAGCCGTTCCACTGGCCGTTTCGGCGTGGGTTGTCAAAGGGCGCACAGCCAGGCAGGCGGCGGATCAGATTCTCGCCAAGGCCGCCGAATTCGAAGCGAACCTGCTGGCACTTCGCGAACTGCGCCTCAAGGCCAAGACACAGATCCGCGCGCACATGGCCAAAGGCAAGGCGGATCTCGCGGCCCAAGTCGCTGATGACGTGCTTGCGGCTATCCGGGCGCTAACTCCTCAGGCTTGGGCTCCGCCTCACAGAGAGAAATAAAACATGGATTATCCAAAAAGTGTTCCCAGCGTCGGGTTGGTGAACGGCCGGTTCGTGGATGAAAACCCACTGGCGGGTACGCCTGGGTCGTTGATCCCTGCCGTATGGGGGAACAGTGTCACTCAAGAAATCCTGGGCGTGATCTCCTCGGCCGGTATGGCGCCGTCCGAGGCGGATAACGGCCAGTTGATCAAGGCACTGCAAACCATTCTCGGGCGTAGTAGTCCGATGCGCTCAGTCATCACGCGGCTCACGGCATCCAAGGTGTTGGCCGCCGATGAGTTGGGTCTGGTGTTGATCGATGCAAGTGCGGGTGCAAGCACTGTAACTCTACCCGCAACCAATGCGACGCTCGGTGTTCGCGATGTGATTGTGCGACGTGTGGATAACAGTGGTAACCGTCTGACGGTGCGCGCTTCCGGTAGCGACCGGATCCGATTTCATACCCATTTGGCGGCTAGCGGCTATCCATTCCTGGTGTTGATGGGCAGTGGCGATTGGTGGCATTTGCGCAGTGATGAAACCGGAGCTTGGTGGCCGATGAGCCGGTTTGATGCAACGGCGCTGGGACGGGTTTCTTTCGAGAGTACGCGCCAAGTCATTCCGGGTGGGTATGCAGTACTTAACGGAAACCTATTGGTGCGTAGCGATTGGCCGTGGTTGTGGGATCACGCGCAATTGTCCGGTGCGTTAGTGAGCGAAGCCAGCCGGCCGGGAAATGAAGGCACGTGGACAAGCGGTGATGGGGCGACAACGTTTCGGATGCCCGATATTCGCGGTGAGTTCTTGCGCGTGTTGGATGAGGCACGAGGGGTGGATATTGACCGTTCGGCGGGCAGCAGACAGATGTATGCCCTTGAAAGCCACAACCATTATTTGCCCACTAGCTCAGGTAGTGCCAATCGCCCTGGCCCTGCTATTGCTGATGCTTCTTGGGACGTCACCCGTGACGTCAATGCTGCGCCTGCAACAGGGATAGTCGGTACGACTTATCCCAATCCCCTGTTCTTTTCCAGTCCAGAGATAGTAGGCAATATCGGGAGTTTCAGCACTGAAACCCGTCCCAGAAATATCGCCTATCCCGCCCGAATCAAACTGATCTGAGGTGACTATGTTTATTTACCTGTTTGACGACACCGGTGTTTTATCAGGTCCGGTAGACCTTGTCGTAACCCCTGGGATGGGCATTCAAATCCCCAGTAATGGTATCCAACTTTCTTTCGAACTACCCCCGGCCCAAGAACATCACTCCTGGGTCATGGTGAACGGTGTTCCGAGAGAAATGGTGGACTGGCGCGGTTCGGTGTATCGCAAGGACAACGGCGCTCATTGGGAGTGGATCGAGTTTGGCGAGTTGCCGGATACCTGGACAGCCGAACCTTGGCCGGGTAGTTACTATGTGTGGCGAGAGAACATGTGGGTGTTTGACGAGGCGCTACAGCGGGCTGATCTCAAACTCGAAGCCTTGGCAAAACGCGATAAATTACTGCGTGCGGCCGTTCAAAGGATTGCTCCCTTCCAATACGCCGAAGACATCGGCGACGCCAGCGACCAGGAACAACTGGCGCTGATGGAGTGGAAACTCTATAGCGTTGAATTGAATCGTATCCAGCATCAGATCGGTTTTCCTACCGATATCAACTGGCCTGTCATGCCTGAGCCTGCCGCTTAAGCAACCCACGGCAAAACATCAGAATTCCCTTAATTTATCGTGCCACTGCGCATTAACGGTGAGGCTTTATATCGCCTTCATTTTGATCGCTGGTCAATCAGGAGCGAAAAATTGGATTATCCAAAAAGTGTGCCCAGCGCAGGTCTGTCGAACGGCAGGTTCGTGGATGAGGATCCCTTGGCGGGTACGCCGGGTTCCTTGATTCCCGCTAGTTGGGGCAATGGTGTGACACAGGAATTGCTCAATGTCATTCAAGCAGCGGGGATAGTGCCGTCTGAAGCCCTCTATAACCAATTGCTCACAGCCTTGCGTGGCAGCGGATTGTTTCTTACCGCGCCGCTATTCGATAACAGCAGGGCCGTCGCAACGACTGAATACGTACTCCGCAGCGGGATGCAGTATGGCGGATTCGATGTTTACAACACCGGGACGACATTGACCCTATCGGATGTTGGCGGAGTTGTCAGTTTCGCCAGCAATACACCGGTTGCCGCGAGGCTGCCGGCTACAGCCGAAATCATACATGCCGCTACAGTAACAATTGTCAATGCGGGATCGGGCATCGTTACAGTTTCGACGGCATCCGCTGTTGATGTGCTATGCGCATCGAATGGTGCGCAGGGAACAATCACTATCGGTCTGGGCGAAACGGCGGAGTTCATCAAGCTCAATAACCAATGGCGTCTTATTGGCGGTACGGTGGCGTTGAAATATTCGGCTATGTCCACTTCGTCATTGCAGCCCAATGGCTGGAAGCGGACGCCCGATACAACGAGCCCGACCGGATATGTTATCGAGCAGTGGGGTGTTTCTTCCAGCGGGGCGGATGCCAACGGCGTTATCGTAACGTTCCCAATGTCCTTCCCTAACGCCGTTAGAAACATCGTAGTGACCGATGGAGGCCCTACCTGTGCGTCTTTTGGAGTCTCCACAGGCTCGCTGAGCCAGTTCAGACTTTATGGGCGGGACTACAATGGCGCCTATTCAAATTGGACGGGACTATGGCGAGCGATAGGTTATTGAAGGGGAGGTGAATATGTTGATTTATTACGCTCAATCCACGGGTGGGTTCTACAACTCTATCGATCACTCTGGCAGTCTTCCTGAAGACGCGATCAAGATCACCGATGAAGAATATCGAACCTTATTTGCCGCTCCCTTCCTGAACAAACGTATCGAGTCGGACGCCAAAGGTCGTCCGGTGCTCCTGGAGCTGTCCGTTAATGAGCTCACGGTACGAATGACCAATGAAAAGAATTGGCGTGATGCATCGCTCTCAGCAACCGACCGCCTCAT
Organism: Pseudomonas sp. A-RE-22; assembly: GCF_019956035.1. NCBI lineage: Bacteria > Pseudomonadati > Pseudomonadota > Gammaproteobacteria > Pseudomonadales > Pseudomonadaceae > Pseudomonas > Pseudomonas sp. A-RE-22. Next base: position 132,469 of record NZ_JAHBCZ010000001.1, on the reverse strand, counting down.
AGCGAGAGATCGCGACGAAATGGACGACGGCGGCGGTACGACGCTGGATCAAACACAGTACACACAGCTCCAGGCTTATCGCCGGGCTCTGAGGGATTGGCCGCAGGATGAGCACTTTCCAGCCACTGAATATCGTCCGGTTGCGCCGTCCTGGCTGGCCGGACACCTTTGATCATGCACTTGCGATGACCTGAATATGGACCTTACGCAACAGCAACTCATCAACATCATGCCCAACGCCCGTGTCCAAGCGGGCGTTTTTATTTCCGCGCTGAACACCGCCATGTCGCGCCATCGTATCGACACACCCAAACGCATGGCCGCGTTCCTGGCCCAGGTCGGTCATGAGTCGGGACAATTGCGTTATGTACGCGAGCTGGGCGGTGAGCAATACCTGAGCAAATACGATACCGGAACCCTGGCCGTTCGCCTGGGCAACTCGCCCCAGGCTGACGGCGACGGGCAGAAGTATCGCGGCCGAGGACTGATCCAGATTACCGGCCATGACAATTACCTTCGCTGCAGTCAGGGGCTGTTCGGTGATGCACGTTTGCTGGCCTTGCCTGAGCTTCTTGAGCAGCCGCAATGGGCCACCGAGTCCGCTGCCTGGTTCTGGGAGCAGAACGGCTTGAACGAACTGGCCGACCGCGATCAGTTCAACACCATCACCCGCCGTATCAACGGCGGTTTGAACGGCTTGGAGGAGCGGCTGCAACTCTGGGCCCGGGCGAGGGCGGTGCTATGCCAACCTTCGACCTGATGCCTTTTTCGTCTCGCGCCCTGGGCATTGTGGTGTTGCTCGCGCTGCTAGCCGGCGGTTCGGCGATGCTCGCGTGGCAGTTCCAGGACTGGCGTTACGGACAGCAGTTGGCCCGACTCGCACAGTCCCAGGCCGAGACGCTTAATCAAATCACCCAAGCGGCCGCGACGCAGCAAAAGGCCGAGCAAGACAAACGCCTGGCCCTGGAACAACAACTCTCCACCAGCGAACAAACCCATTACCGAGCCTTGAACGATGCCCAACGTGACCAGGATCGCCTGCGCGATCGCCTTGCTACTGCCGATGTACGGCTGTCAGTCCTCCTCGACGCCGACGATGTTGCCACCGGTTGTGCAGTGCCTGCCGCCTCCCGCGCCAGCGGCCTGGATCATGGCGCCCCACGCGCCCGACTTGACCCGGCGCATGCTCAACGAATTATCGCCATCACCGATGCCGGTGATCGCGGACTGATTGCCTTGCAGACCTGTCAGGCCTATATCAGAGCGCTGGGTCGGTAATCCCTCGAGCCTTGCAAGCTTCGAATGCTCGTGTACGGTAGGCCTCAATTGCGTGGAATCAGGAGAGCACCATGGACGACATTACCGAACTGGCCGCTGAATTGGGCAGGCACCTGCAGTTGCTCAATGCCCACGTCACCACGGCCGAATCCTGCACGGGCGGCGGGATTGCCGAGGCAATTACCCGGATTCCCGGGAGTTCGGCCTGGTTCGAGGCCGGTTATGTCACCTATTCCAATCGCCAGAAGACCCAGCAGCTGGATGTGCCGGCCGAATTGTTCGGGAAGGTGGGGGCGGTCAGCCGCGAGGTGGTCGAGGCCATGGTGCGAGGCGCCCAGCATAAAAGCCTGGCGCGTTTTGCCGTGGCGGTCAGCGGTGTAGCAGGGCCGGATGGAGGTTCACCGAATAAACCGGTGGGCACCGTATGGCTGGCCTGGGGCGTTGGCGAGACGGTGATCAGCGAACAGCGCTTCTTTGCAGGCAACCGCGACGAGGTCCGCCGACAAACGGTGAAGGCCGCGCTAGAGGGGCTGCTGCAACATGCCGCTGTAGAAATCTCAAATCAGGGGTAGGCGATCCTCAATCGCTGTGGAATAATACTGGCTACTTATACAGGTGTTGGCCGTCAGGCCTTATTGATTACGTGAGGACTTTAATGGACGACAACAAGAAGAAAGCCTTGGCTGCGGCCTTGGGTCAGATCGAACGTCAATTCGGCAAGGGTGCCGTAATGCGTATGGGCGATCAGGACCGTCAGGCTATTCCTTCCATCTCCACCGGCTCCCTGGGCCTGGACATTGCGCTTGGCATCGGCGGCCTGCCAAAAGGCCGAATCGTTGAAATCTACGGTCCTGAGTCTTCCGGTAAAACCACACTGACCCTGTCCGTGATCGCCCAGGCCCAAAAAGCCGGTGCGACCTGCGCCTTCGTCGATGCTGAACACGCCCTGGACCCGGAATACGCCGGCAAACTGGGGGTCAACGTCGACGACCTGCTGGTTTCCCAGCCGGACACCGGCGAACAGGCCCTGGAAATCACCGACATGCTGGTGCGTTCCAACGCGGTTGACGTGATCATCGTCGACTCCGTGGCGGCACTGGTTCCGAAGGCTGAAATCGAAGGTGAAATGGGCGACATGCACGTCGGCCTCCAGGCTCGCCTGATGTCCCAGGCCCTGCGCAAGATCACCGGTAACATCAAGAATGCCAACTGCCTGGTGATCTTCATCAACCAGATCCGTATGAAGATTGGCGTGATGTTCGGCAGCCCGGAAACCACCACCGGTGGTAACGCGTTGAAGTTCTACGCCTCGGTTCGCCTCGACATCCGCCGTACTGGCGCGGTGAAAGAAGGTGATGAGGTTGTCGGCAGCGAAACCCGCGTCAAGGTCGTGAAGAACAAGGTGGCTTCGCCGTTCCGTCAGGCCGAGTTCCAGATTCTTTACGGCAAGGGCATCTACCTCAATGGCGAGATGATCGACCTGGGCGTATTGCACGGTTTCGTCGAGAAGTCGGGCGCCTGGTATGCCTACAACGGTACCAAGATCGGTCAGGGCAAGGCCAACTCGGCCAAGTTCCTGGCGGATAACCCGGAAGTCGCCGCCGCCCTTGAGAAGCAACTGCGTGACAAGCTGTTGAGCCCGGTGGCAGACGTCAAGTCCGTGGCCAATCGCGAGACCGCTGACGACCTGGCTGACGCTGACATCTGATCGATTCGATGACCGTCGTACTCGATACCCTCGTCGCGGTGCGGCGAACAGCAATGGACCTGCTCGCCAGGCGCGAGCACGGTCGAGTCGAGCTGACGCGTAAGCTGCGTCAGCGCGGCGCTCCCGATGAGTTGATCGACACAGCCCTCGACCGTTTGACCGAAGAGGGCTTGCTGTCGGAGTCCCGTTACCTGGAAAGCTTTGTCTCCTATCGCGCTCGCTCCGGTTATGGTCCTTTGCGAATTCGTGAGGAACTGGGCCAGCGTGGTTTGCAACGCCCGGATATCGAACTTGCCTTGCGCGAAAGCGGTATCGATTGGCAGGAGCAACTGACGGACACCTGGCGCCGCAAGTTCTCAGGACATTTACCCATCGATGCACGGGAACGAGCCAAACAAGGGCGTTTCCTGGCGTATCGAGGCTACTCCATGGAAATGATCAACCGCTTGTTCAGCGGTCGCGGTATGGATGACTAAACAAAAACGGCCTGCTATTTCGATAGCAGGCCGTTTTTTATGGGCTCAGGTTACCTTGATCGGCTCCCATGTGAGGGGATGGGGTTTTTGGGCGGGCTGGGCCCAGTTTTCCGGCAGGTTGATGTAATCCACCAGCTCCCTCAAGCGACCGTGATCCCGAGCGTTGAAGGCAAACGCCAGTCGCGTCAGATGACTGAACTGGGCTTCGTCGTGCTCTTCACCGCTGTAGTCATGTTGATGAAAACAGTCATTCAGGCACAAATCGGCGAACTCTCTCTGCATCTGTTGCAGCGCTTGTTCATTTAGCTTGTGATTCATGCGGATCACGAACTGATGCTTGAGCCAGCGACTGGAGTGGAAGTTGCGGTAGAACCGGTTGATCTCTTCCACGGCCTCTTCGGCGTTGTATACCAGGCGCATCAGCTTCATGTCGGTGGGCAGGATGTAGCGGTTTTCCTCCAATTGCTCGCGGATAAAGTTCAGGGCTCCTTGCCAGAACTTGCCGCCCGGGACATCCAGCAGGACCACCGGCACCAGCGGGCTCTTGCCTGTCTGTACCAGCGTCAGGACTTCCAGCGCTTCATCAAGCGTGCCGAAACCGCCGGGGCAGAGCACCAGTGCGTCGGCCTCTTTGACGAAAAACAGTTTACGGGTGAAGAAGAAGTGGAACGGCAGCAGGTTCGGCGTGCCTTCAACGGTCGGATTTGCGTGTTGCTCGAAAGGCAGGGTGATATTGAATCCCAGGCTGTGGTCACGCCCTGCGCCTTCATGGGCGGCGGCCATGATGCCACCGCCGGCGCCGGTGATGACCATCATGTCCGAGCGGGCCAGTGCAGCCCCCAGCTCTCGGGCCAGGCCATACAGTGGATGTTCGATAGGCGTTCGGGCCGAGCCGAAGACCGTGACCTTGCGCCGGCCCTTGAACTGCTCGAGGGTACGGAAGGCGTGTTCCAGTTCCCTCAGGGCTTGTAGCGTGATCTTGGCATTCCAACGGTTGTGATCTTCCTGGGCCATGCGCAGCACAGTCAGGATCATGTCTCGGTAAATGGGGAGGTTGGGGCTGTTGGGGGAGACCAGGTTGAGTTGTTCTTCGACCTTGCGGGTGAGGTCGTGGCCGTGGTTCTCAAAATGACGACTGAGCAGGTCATTCGGTTTGTAAGGCATTCAGCTTCTCCTTCTTAACAGGACCCCGGCCCGGACGAGAGATTCATCGAGGCCACGACACTCCGTGTGTCGTTGTCAGCCCAGGCATCGGCCTGGAGGGTGACCTGGCTTGACGCGGTCTGCAGCAAGGCGACCAAGCCATCCAGCGGGTTCTGCTTTTCCCTTTGATAAAAACAATCACGCGCCAAGGTGTTGGCCGGGCAGCCTCTTTCTGCCCGATGAAAATACTATGGATACTTTTGAATCTAGACCGTCATGCCGATCTTTGCTGCCCTGATCATGGCGCTCAAAAGTGACCGTTGGCAACCGCTGATACATGCCCTGGACTATCGCACCGCTCGTCAGATCGCCGGCCGGGTGCGTGCCGCTCTGATTTACTGATAACAAGCGTGCCAATGCAATTTGACGCCCAGGGTTGGGTGCCACGTGATGGATTGAAGCGGATCGGGGCAGGGAGGCGGGAGAAATGACCAGGGTCACTCTGGAGCTCGACAGGCAGTTGTACTTGATGCTGTTGGAATCGGCACAGGCCAATCGGGTGAGTCTTGAGGAAGAATGCTGTCGTCGGCTGGGAGGGCGAGCATGGCGCTCGCGTTACTTGCAGGCGCTGGTGGCGGAGTTGCGCGCCGACGATGAGCAGCGGCGCGCAAGCTCAGGTTGATTACTTCTTCGTCTTGGCCGGTTTCGGGCAATCCGATTCCTGGAAGCGCTCGGTCGCGACTGGGCGGTTGGTCTTAACCTCGGTGAACTCGTAGCGCATGGTTGCGCCCTTGGCCATCAACTTGCGGAAACCTGGATTGGTGCACACCGTAGAGCCCAACTGGAAATACACAGCCTTGGGGTCTGCGCGCATTTTCTGGGCGTGACTGCTTTGCACGCTGAGGTGGTTGATCAGCTCGGTGCCTTCGACGGTATAACCCTGGTCGAGAATGTCTTCGTTGATCGCCCGCGGCGTACCGACGCTACTTTCCTTGGCGACGTTCTGCAGCATCTTGTTCAGTTCGAGTTCTTTCAGCGAAGCAGCCTGAGCGCTGAAGGACGTCGCCAGCAGAACGGCAACGGTAGGGACGATAAGGCGCAGCATGAAACTCTCCTGGTTCAGTGACTGGTGGTTCGACCGATCACATGACTGTGCGTTCAGTGGCGGGGAATTATAGGGGAGCCCGGGCGGACGGTACAGGCTCGTGCGCTCTGGTAGACTGCCGGCCTTTATTGCCCTGCCGAGTGTTGTTCGTGTCGAGTTTTCCTGCCTGCCGGCGTTGCCCATGATGAATCACGCCCCTAACGCCGTAGCCCGCTTGCGCGACCAGCGCATCGATGAAGGGATCAGGCCGATCCAGGCCCGTGGCTGGCGCGCGCCCCGTTGCAGCGCCTGCCGAGTGATCGAGAGCCATTGCCTGTGCGCCTGGCGTCCGAGTGTCGAGACCCGCTCCGGGGTCTGCCTGATCATGACCAACAAGGAAGTGTTCAAGCCGAGCAACACCGGTTGGCTGATTGCCGATGTGGTGCGCGACAATCACGCGTTCATCTGGTCGCGCACCGACGTCGACGAGCAACTGCTGGCGCTGCTGAACGATCCGCAATGGCAACCGTACCTGGTGTTTCCGGGCGAATACGTCGAGCCATCGCGAGTTACCCACACGGTTGACCTCGATCATTCCAAGCGCCCGCTGTTCATTCTGCTGGATGCGACCTGGACCGAGGCGCGGAAGATTTTTCGTAAAAGCCCGTATTTCGACCGACTGCCGATCCTGAGCCTGCTGCCCGACAGACTGTCGCGTTACCGTCTGCGCCGTTCGACCCGCAGCGAGCACCTGTGCACCGCCGAAGTGGCGGCATTGTGTCTGGAGCTGGCGGGGGACAGCGATGCCGCTTCGGCCCTGGACGCCTATTTCGATGTGTTCAGCCAGCATTACCTGGGCGCCAAGGGCCAGCAGGAGGTGAACGTGTCGACCCCGGCCCACGCCGAGTTGCAACCCTTTATCCGTACCCCGCAAGCAGTATTGGCCCAATAGTGGCCCATACTGGACACTGTGGCGGCCGTGCTGCTTGACCACCCCGGCTTCGCTGGGCATGCTTGGCGCCGACCAGGGCGCCGCCAATGTTTGAAACGCCGTGTTTGGCGTTGAATGTGCCCCTGTGGATGCCGCTGAACGGCGGTGTCTTGAGTTGTCTTGGCGAGGTGCGAATGCTTCGGGCCTGCCATTAAAAACAGGATCATTTGAAAAATGGCCACATACGAAATCCTGATTGCCGATGACCACCCGCTCTTTCGCAGCGCGTTGCATCAGGCTGTGACCCTGGGCCTCGGCCCGGCTGTCCGGTTGACGGAGGTGGCCAGTATCGCGGAACTGGAGGTCCAGTTGACGGCGAAGGCCGATTGGGACCTGGTGCTGCTGGACCTGAACATGCCCGGCGCTTATGGCTTTTCAGGGCTGGTGCTGTTACGGGGCCAATACCCGCAGATCCCCGTGGTCATGGTCTCGGCCCAGGAAGAAGCTTCGGTGATGGTCAAGGCCCGCGAGTTCGGCGCCAGTGGATTCATACCCAAGTCCAGTTCCCTTGAGATGATTCAGAAGGCCGTGAAGGCCGTCCTGGACGGCGATGTCTGCTGGCCGCCCCAGGCGTTCGAAGCGGTGAGCGTGTCCGAGGAAGCCAAGGCCGCCAGCGAAGGGCTGGCCAGCCTCACGCCGCAGCAGTTCCGGGTGTTGACCATGGTCTGCGAAGGCTTGCTGAACAAGCAGATTGCCTACGAACTGAACGTGTCGGAGGCCACCATCAAGGCTCACGTCACGGCGATTTTTCGTAAACTGAACGTGCGTACCCGGACCCAGGCGGCCTTGCTGTTGCAACAACTTGAGTCAATTTCGCCGCAGGTTTAGTGTTCCGGTTCACGCTTTTTTGACCGGGTTTGCATTAGCTTCTCCACTCCTTTTCGATCAGTTGCCCACTCTATGTCACCTTTTAAAGGCCAGACCGGCCTGAAACGCATCCTCAACGCCTCCGGCTATTCCTTGGACGGGCTGCGTGCAGCTTTTGTCGGCGAAGCGGCTTTCCGTCAGTTGGTGCTGCTCAACGTCGTGCTGATTCCGTTGTCATTCTTCCTGAACGTCAGTCGCGTCGAGCAGGCACTGCTGATTGCCGTGTGCCTGTTGGCATTGATCGTGGAATTGCTCAACTCGGCGGTGGAGGCGGCTATCGACCGCATCTCCCTGGAGCTGCACCCATTGTCAAAAAACGCCAAGGACATGGGCAGCGCCGCCCAGTTCGTCGCCCTGACGATGATCGCGTTGGTGTGGGGCGTGGTGCTGTTGTAACGGCTCAGGCAATGGTCGGCAGCACGATTTCGTCGCTGCGCTGGGCCCCGGCGGTGAAAGCCCGGCACAGTTCGAGGAATTCGCGCATGGCTGAGGTCTGGTACTTCTGTTTATGCCAGATGAAATAAAACTGCCGCGCCAGGTCCATGTCCGGGGTTTCCACTGCGACGAGGCTGCCGCGGCGGAAAGCGTCGCGCAGGGCCAGGCGTGAGATGCAGCCAATGCCCAAGCCGGATTCCACGGCGCGCTTGATCGCTTCGGTGTGTTCCAGCTCCAGGCGGATATTCAGCGCGCTGCGGTGGTGGCGCATGGCCTGGTCGAAGGTCAGGCGCGTGCCGGAACCCTGTTCCCGCAGGATCCACGCCTCATGGGTCAGCTCCTCCATGGTCGCCTGGCCGCGCTTGGCCAGCGGGTGTTGAGGGGCGCAGAACACCACCAGTTCGTCCTCGACCCAGCTCTGTACCTCGATGTCCGGATGGCTGCAGTCACCTTCGATTAGACCCAGATCAATTTCATAGTGGGCAACCTGGTGCACGATATTGGCAGTGTTCTGCACGTGCAGCTTCACCTGGCTTTCTGGATGGCGCTGCATGAAACCGCCGATCAACAAGGTCGCCAGGTAATTGCCGATGGTCAGGGTGGCACCGACCGCCAGTGAGCCGAAACCGGACTTGCCATTGAGCAGGTCTTCGATTTCCTTGGCCTGGTCCAGCAGCGCCACTGCCTGGGGCAGCAGTTGTTTGCCCAGGGCGTTGAGGCTCAGGCGCTTGCCGGCACGGTCGAACAATTGGCAGCTCGATTGCCGCTCCAGTTCGGTGATGGAGGTGCTGGCCGCCGACTGCGACAGATTGAGTTGGCCCGCAGCGCGAGACACGCTTTCCTGCTGGGCGACGGCGACAAAGACTTGAAGTTGACGGAGAGTAAATCGCATATCGATATAACCGATAACCCTTATCTTAATAATCCATTTAACAGATATTGTCGCCGCCATTAGAATGCGATGCAATTGCGCAGATTATCGGCGCAGGCATTATTCCCAGGAGTCCCCGTACATGAGCAACATGAACCACGAGCGTGTCCTCAGTGTTCATCACTGGAACGACACTCTGTTCAGCTTCAAGTGCACCCGCGATCCGGGCCTGCGCTTCGAGAACGGTCAGTTCGTGATGATCGGCCTGCAACAGCCCAATGGCCGCCCGCTTATGCGCGCTTACTCGATTGCCAGCCCGAACTGGGAAGAGCATCTCGAATTCTTCAGCATCAAGGTGCCTGATGGTCCGCTGACTTCCCAGCTGCAACACCTGAAGGAAGGCGACGAGATCATCATCAGCAAGAAACCCACCGGCACCCTCGTGCTGGACGATCTCAAGCCTGGCAAGCATTTGTACCTGCTCAGCACCGGTACTGGCCTGGCGCCGTTCATGAGCGTCATCCAGGATCCGGAAACCTATGAGCGTTTCGAAAAAGTGATCCTGTGCCACGGCGTGCGTTACGTCAATGAAGTCGCTTACCGCGAGTTCATCACCGAACACTTGCCGCAGAACGAGTTCTTCGGCGAAGCGCTGCGTGAAAAGCTGATCTACTACCCCACCGTGACGCGCGAGCCGTTCGAGAACGAAGGCCGCCTGACCGACCTGATGCGCAGCGGCAAGCTGTTCCGCGACATCGGCCTGCCACCGATCAACCCGCAGGACGACCGCGCCATGTTGTGCGGCAGCCCGAGCATGCTCGACGAGACCAGCGAGGTGCTCAACAGCTTCGGCCTGACCGTTTCGCCACGTATGCGCGAGCCGGGTGATTACCTGATCGAGCGGGCGTTTGTAGAGAAGTAAGCCTCGGTTTATGCGGTGGCTGACCGAAAGCTATCGCGAGCAGGCTCGCTCCCACAATGGAGCATGTGTGACCACACACTCTTGTAGTCACTGCAGATCAAATGTGGGAGCGAGCCTGCTCGCGATGGTAGCGACTCGGTCCAAATGACAGACCAAAAAAAGCCCGCGCCGCCTGATAAAGGCCGCGCGGGCTTTTTCGTTTCTGGTGTCTACGGTTTCGCCGGAATCACTTCCAACACCCGAATCAACCCCGCCTGCGGGTAATGCCAACGAACGTCCAGGTCCCAGAACTGCGCGCCATATTCCCGTTCGGCGGTAGGAACCTGGTACGCCGGGCGCGGGTCCTGGGCCAGGCATTGTTCAATCAGTTCCACCAGGGGCTCTCCCAGGCGCATGGCGTGCTCGCGGGCTTGAAGCAGGGCAGTGTCCGCCCATTGCACCGGAATCAATTCAGGCGCTGCGCTGGCGATGCTGTTGGAAGCCGAGCCGATGATGTCGGCGTAGGGCACGTAGGGCTTGATGTCCAGCACCGGTGTGCCGTCCAGCAAGTCGATACCCGAGATCCACAGCCGCCCGGCTTCGATCCGCTCCAGCTTAACTACCGACTGGCCGATGCCGTTGGGGCGGTGGGTGGCGCGGGTGGCGAACACGCCCATGGACTTGTTGCCGCCCAGGCGCGGCGGGCGCACTTTCAACCGCGGCTTGTCTTCCAGCGCCTGGTGGAACAGGAACAGCAGCCAGACATGGCTGACCTGCTCCAACCCCTGCACTGCCTCGCCCTGATCAAACGGCGCCACCAGCTCCAGCACACCACGTGCGGCCGGCGCCAACTGCGGTTGGCGGGGGATGGCGAACTTCTCCTTGAAGCAGGAGCGGACGAAGCCGATGGGAGAGACGCTGTAAGTCATGGGTTGGGATCGATGCGGTAGTCGGGAAGATAGTAGATCGATCGTTCCCACGCTCTGCGTGGGAACGCCTCTAGTGACGCTCCGCGTTACGCTTTTGGGGACGCGGAGCGTTCCCGGGCTGCGTTCCCCACGCAGAGCGTGGGAACGATCAGGTTCAGCAGCCCTTCAAGGTCAGCCGCGCACGCGCAGCGTCAGGCCCTTGAGGAAATTGCGCAGCAACTGGTCGCCACACGGGCGGTAGTTGGTGTGGCCGAACTTGCGGAACAGCGCGCTCAGTTCCGGCTTGGACACCGGGAACTCGGCGGCCTTGAGGATGGCGTGCATGTCGTCTTCCTTCAGCTCGAAGGCCACTCGCAGTTTCTTGAGGATGATGTTGTTGGTCACCGGCACTTCGATCGGCTGCGGCGGACGGCTTTCGTCCTTGCCACGCTTGAAGATCACCAGGCCATCGAGAAAATGCGCCATGACCTCGTCAGGGCAGAACACGAAGCCTTCTTCCTCGTCTTTCTTGAGGTAGCCCGTCAGGTCCGCCAGGGAGACTTCCAGTCCGCCCAGCTTGATGATCTCGATGACTTTCTTGTCGCTGATGTCGAGCATGTAGCGCACGCTGCGCAGTACGTCGTTGTGAATCATGTGTGCAGTCCTGATCAATCGGCAGTGGGCGCCCCGGTTCGGTGCGGCGCCGGAAAATTAGAATTTCTCTTTGGCAGAGAGGTAGCGCCACTGGCCCAGCGGCACCTTGCCGATGGACACGCCGCCGATGCGAATGCGGCGAATGGCGACGACCTTGAGCCCGACCGCCTGGCAAAACAGAGCGATCACGCCGGGCTGTGGGTTTTTCATGGCAAAGCGCAGGCGGTTCTCGTTCTGCCAGCTGGCCTTGACCGCCGGCAGCTCCTTGCCCTTGTAGGTCAAGCCATGGTTCAGGCGATTGAGGCCATGGGCGACCATCTCGCCTTCGACTTCCACCACGTATTCCTGCTCGATCTTGGCGGCGTCGGCGGTGAGCTTGCGCAAGATTTTCCAGTCCTGGGTGAACACCAGCAGCCCGCTGGCGTTGGCCTGCAGGTCGGCGCTGGCGGTCAGGCGCAGGAAATGGCCCTTGAGCGGGCGTTTGCCGAAGCGATGTTCTTCGCTCAGGGTCTGCGGTCCGAGGGAGGCCATGGCAGTGTCCACATCCGTGCCGGCCGGGACGTTGAGCAGGAGCGTCACCGGTTCCGGCGCGGTGGCCTTGGCCTCGGGGTCGAGTTCGACCTTCTGGGTGGTGACCTTGAACTGCGGCTCATCGATCACTTCGCCATCCACGGTGACCCAGCCGCCCTCGATGAACAGCTCAGCCTCCCGACGGGAACAGCCGACGAGTTCGATGAGGCGTTTGGAGAGACGAATCGGGTCAGTCATGACGGGGGCCGTAACAAAAAGAGGGTGGGCATTGTACCTGCCTGGCGCCGGTTAATCGCGGGTCCATTTGCCTCATGCCGCTTTTAGCCGCGCCCAGCCTTCAGGTCGGGCTGCTTGTAGCGCATGTGCAGCAGCGGGTAGGGTTGGTTCATGCCATCTTTTGCCGAACGCCCGACCACTTCGAAGCCTTGCTTGAGGTAAAAGCCCAGGGCTTGCGGGTTCTGCTCGTTGACGTCCAGTTGATCGGCGTTCAGGTGTTCCATGGCGTAGCGCAGCAGTTGCTTGCCCAGGCCCTGGCCACGGTGCTGCGGGTCGATGAAGAGCATCTCGATCTTGCCGGCCGCGACGCCGGCGAAACCGGTGATCCGCTGGCGCGCGTCCCGGGTGCAGATGAGCATCACCGCATCCAGGTAACGGGTGAGCACCAGGTTTTTCAGCAGCTCGATGTAGCTGTCCGGCAGGAAGTCGTGAGTGGCTCGTACCGATGCCTCCCACACCTGGGTCAGTTCCTGGTAATCGCTCGGTTTCGGTGTGTGGATGACCGAATGCTGACGCATGCCCGCCTGTTCCTTGTGCTGGATATCTCCATACGATAGCTGCAAAAAAGCCCCGCATCTTGTGATGATGACGGGGCTTTTCAATTTTTCGGCTTGTGAAAACACCTGTGGGAGCCGAGCTTGCTCGCGATGGCGTCGTGTCAGCCAATGTTGATGTTGGCTGATGCACCGCTATCGCGAGCAAGCTCGGCTCCCACAGGTGTCACATTGAATCTGTGAAGCCGCGGATCAACCGATCTGCTCAGCCCACAAATCGTACTCATCGGCGTCGGTCACCTTGCACCAGACTTTGTCGCCCGGCTTGAGGTTGCTGCCATTGTCGATGAAGACGTTGCCGTCGATTTCCGGAGCGTCGAAGAAGCAGCGGCCCACCGCGCCTTGCTCGTCCACTTCATCCACCAGCACTTCGATTTCACGGCCGATGCGCATTTGCAGGCGCGCCGAGCTGATGGCCTGCTGGTGCGCCATGAAACGCTCCCAACGGTCCTGCTTGACGTCGTCCGGCACCACGTCCAGGTCCAGGTCGTTGGCCGGTGCGCCTTCGACAGGGGAGTACTGGAAGCAGCCGACGCGGTCGAGCTGGGCTTCGGTCAGCCAGTCCAGCAGGTACTGGAAGTCTTCCTCGGTTTCACCGGGGAAGCCGACGATGAAGGTCGAACGGATAATCAGGTCCGGGCAGATCTCGCGCCAGTTCTTGATGCGGGCCAGGGTCTTGTCTTCGAACGCCGGGCGCTTCATGGCCTTGAGGACTTTCGGGCTGGCGTGCTGGAACGGGATGTCCAGGTACGGCAGGATCTTGCCGGCGGCCATCAGAGGGATCAGTTCGTCGACGTGCGGGTATGGGTAGACGTAATGCAGGCGAACCCAGACGCCGAGGGTGCTGAGGGCTTCGCACAGTTCGGTCATGCGGGTTTTCACCGGCGCGCCGTTCCAGAAACCGGTGCGGTATTTCACGTCGACGCCGTAGGCGCTGGTGTCCTGGGAGATTACCAGCAGTTCCTTGACGCCGGCCTTGACCAGGCGCTGGGCCTCGTCGAGCACATCGCCCACCGGGCGGCTCACCAGCTTGCCGCGCATCGACGGGATGATGCAGAAGCTGCAGCTGTGGTTGCAGCCTTCGGAAATCTTCAGGTAGGCATAGTGGCGCGGGGTCAGCTTGATGCCTTGTGGCGGCACCAGGTCGATCAGCGGGTTATGGTCCTGGCGTGGCGGCACCACGTCGTGCACGGCGTTGACCACCTGCTCGTACTGCTGCGGACCGGTCACGGACAACACGCTCGGGTGCACGTTGCGGATGTTGCCTTCTTCCACACCCATGCAGCCGGTGACGATGACCTTGCCGTTTTCCTTGATGGCTTCGCCGATCACCTCCAGGGATTCGGCCTTGGCCGAGTCGATGAAGCCGCAGGTGTTGACCACAACCACGTCGGCGTCCTGATAGGTGGACACAACGTCATAGCCTTCCATGCGCAACTGGGTCAGGATGCGCTCGGAGTCGACCAGAGCCTTCGGGCAACCCAGGGATACGAAGCCAACCTTCGGATTGGCTGGCGCGGTAGTGGTGGACATGTCTAACCTCGGTGTAGGGGGATCGTCTCTTGCCGAGACAGGGCGCCTGGCGCGCCTCTGATCAAAAAGTGCGCAATTCTATCTGTGGCCGGGCTGCTTGACCAGCTTTATACCGGGAAATGCGACGAGTGCTGCGCTATGCTTCGCGCCTTTGCGTTCTGACGATTGCTACAGTCAACAAAACGTCTGTAACAATACGTAAAACAGCGCATGCTGCCTCAACAAAGCATAGTGCTTCGTTCAAGAAGCCAGGTCTGGAATCAGGAGTGTTGGATGGGTCATGCAAGTAGTCAGGCGGTGGGTGCCGAGCATTCGGCAGCGAAACCGCTGAGCATGCTGGTCGCGGCGGTCGGAGTGGTTTATGGCGACATCGGCACGAGCCCGCTGTACACCCTCAAGGAAGTGTTTTCCGGTGCCTACGGCGTACCTGTCAACCACGATGGGGTGCTGGGGATCCTCTCGCTGATTTTCTGGTCGCTGATCTGGGTCGTGTCGATCAAGTACATGATGTTCGTCCTGCGCGCCGACAACCAGGGTGAGGGCGGGATCATGGCGCTCACCGCCCTGGCGCGGCGGGCAGCGGCGGGGCGGGCGCGGTTGCGCAAATTGCTGGTGGTCTGCGGCTTGATCGGGGCGGCGTTGTTCTATGGCGACAGCATGATCACCCCGGCGATTTCCGTGCTCTCGGCGATCGAAGGCGTTGGCCTGGCGTTCGAGGGCATCGATCATTGGGTCGTGCCACTGTCCTTGGTCGTGCTGGTAGGGCTCTTTATCATCCAGCGCCACGGTACCGCACGGATCGGCATCCTGTTCGGCCCGATCATGGTCACCTGGTTCCTGGTGCTCGGCGCGCTCGGTGTCTACGGCATCAGCCAACACCCGGAAGTGTTGCAGGCGTTGAACCCAGTCTGGGCCGTGCGTTTCTTCGTCGTCCATTCGGGCATGGGCGTGGCGATCCTCGGCGCCGTGGTGCTGGCGCTGACCGGTGCCGAAGCGCTGTACGCCGACATGGGCCACTTCGGGCGCAAACCCATTGCACGGGCCTGGTTCATCCTGGTGCTGCCGGCGCTGGTACTCAATTATTTCGGTCAGGGCGCGTTGTTGCTGGGTGACCCGGAAGCGGCGCGCAACCCGTTCTATCTGTTGGCACCGAGCTGGGCGCTGATTCCGCTGGTGGGTCTGTCGACCCTGGCCACGGTGATCGCTTCGCAAGCGGTGATTTCCGGCGCATTCTCCCTGACGCGCCAGGCGATCCAGCTCGGCTACATCCCGCGCATGTATATCCAGCACACCTCCAGCGCCGAGCAGGGCCAGATCTACATCGGTGCGGTGAACTGGTCACTGATGGTTGGCGTGGTGCTGCTGGTGCTGGGTTTCGAATCTTCCGGCGCATTGGCTTCGGCCTATGGCGTGGCCGTGACCGGTACCATGCTGATGACCACGATCCTGGTCTCGGCGGTCATGCTGTTGTTGTGGAAATGGCCGCCGCTGCTGGCGGTGCCGGTATTGATCGGTTTCCTGCTGGTCGATGGCCTGTACTTTGCCGCTAACGTGCCGAAAATCGTTCAGGGCGGCGCTTTCCCGGTGATCGCCGGTATCGCCTTGTTTGTGTTGATGACCACCTGGAAGCGCGGCAAGCAATTGCTGGTGGAGCGCCTGGACGAAGGCGCGCTGCCGCTGCCGATCTTCATCAGCAGTATTCGCGTGCAACCGCCCCATCGCGTACAGGGCACAGCCGTGTTCCTGACCGCACGTTCGGACGCCGTGCCCCATGCGCTGTTGCACAACCTGCTGCACAACCAGGTGCTGCATGAGCAAGTGGTGCTGCTGACGGTGGTGTACGAAGACATCCCCCGGGTACCGCCGCAGCGGCGCTTCGAGGTCGATGCCTATGGCGAAGGCTTCTTCCGGGTGATCCTGCATTTTGGCTTCACCGACGAGCCGGACGTCCCGCAGGCACTCAAGCTCTGCCATCTGGATGACCTGGACTTCAGCCCGATGCGCACCACCTACTTCCTCAGCCGCGAAACGGTCATCGCGTCGAAACTCGAAGGTATGGCGCGCTGGCGCGAGGCGTTGTTCGCCTTCATGTTGAAGAACGCCAACGGCAATCTGCGCTTCTTCAATCTTCCGTTGAACCGGGTGATTGAACTGGGGACGCAGGTGGAGATGTAGCGACCAGAAAACAAAAAGCCCTCGTTGCCTTGCGGCGGCGGGGGCTTTTTTGTCGGTCGCACAAATGCAAGATGACCAGTGAACCTTTGTGGGAGCGAGCCTGCTCGCGATGGTTGTGGGTCAGTTGGCAGTTATGTTGACTGTGCTGCCGTCATCGCGAGCAGGCTCGCTCCCACAAGGGGCCCTATGTGCAGTCGAGCTGGCACAAAAAAGCCCCGGTAACCGTAAGGTTGCCGGGGCTTTTCTCTGTTCTGCGTCAGATCACTGTTCGGTTGTCTTGTTCTGCCGCTTGTTGATCTCATCGATCAGGCGCTTGGCCAGGGCCGGGTAATTTTCGTCGAAGTGGTGGCCGCCAGGCAGCTTGATGGCCTCGCCCACGGCGGTCTTGTCGGTACAGCCGCTTTCGTCGGCTTCTTCACCGCCGTAGATGCACACCACTTTCTCGGCTGGCAGCTTGGCCATTTCCGGGCCGGTGGCGGCTTCCGTGCCGGCGTTACCGAGCCAGCCTTCGACTTCGATCTCGAAGCTGCCTGTGCGGGCGAAAGCCAGCAGGATGATCGCATCGACCCGCTGTTGTTCGGTGGCTGGCAGGCGATTGTAGATGGCTGGCAACACGTCGGCACCGAAGGAGTAGCCGGTCAGGACGAAGCGCTTGGTGCCCCAGACCTGACGGTAGTGCTGCATCAGTTCGGTCAGATCCGCCGCGCTTTGCTCCGGGCTCTTGTGCTGCCAGTAGTAGCGCAGGGTGTCGATGCCGACCACTGGGTAGCCAATCTTGGCCATTTCATCGGCCACGTCGCGGTCCAGGTCGCGCCAGCCGCCGTCTCCGGAGAGAAACAGGGTCACGGTATCCCGCGTCTGGCTGGCTGGGACTTCCACCACCGGGATGCTCAGGCCACCCTTGGCCTTGTCAGTGCCGACCAGGATCTTGCGCAGCTCGTTGTTCAGTACTTGCGGCAGGTTGATGTCGTAGTCGCTGATGCTGGTCTCGGCATTCCGCTGATCGCGTACGAAGCCGGCGCTGGTGTCGTCGGGGTTATCGTTCCAGGCCACCAGCCAGTGGCCGTGGGCTGCGCTTTTGGGCAGCAAGTGTGTGCAGCCGGGTTTTTCCAGGGCCAGGTCCACCGACACGGCCTTGGCCTTGTCATCCTTCTGCTCGGCCAGCCAGCGCCAGGCCAGCACGGCGCCAGGGCCGATGCCGCTGACCAGCGTGGCTGGCCCTTGGAGCTGCCGCAGGCCCGTCTGCAGGGCGCGACCTTGCAACATGCAGTCCTTGGGCAGGATCACTTGGACGATCTGCGCCGAGCCGCTGCGGCTGAGGGTCGTCAACTGCGTGTCGCTGAGCTTCTGGTCTTCATTGACCGCCACCAGCACCTGGGCGCGCGGCTTGGTGCCGGGGATGACCCGCGTCATCGCCACGCCATCGGTGGGCGCCAGCTGTTCCAGGGTTGGTTGCGGGGCCGGGCGTTTCAAGTACCAGTAACCGCCACCGAGAATTACCGCCAGCACCAGCAGGGCGGCCACTACGTATCGCCAGGAGCGTTGCATCATCAGCGTTTCACCAATCCAGTCAGGCCGCCTGCAATCAGGGCGGCGGTATCAGCCAGCGCCACCAGCGGATCGAGTCCGGCGGGCACGGCCATGTAGCGAGGTTCCCAGTCAGGCTGGAATTTGTCTTTGAAGCGGCGCAGCCCCTGGAAGTTATAGAGCTGCTCGCCACGGCGGAACACCATCGAACCCAGGCGTTGGGTCAACGGTGCGCCGCGACGCGGTTGCAGGCCCGACAGCGGGACCATGCCGAGGCTGAAGCGGGCGTAGTCATGGTTTTTGTAATGCTGGATGAGGCCGACCATCATGAATTCCATGGTCAGTTTCGGGGCTTCGGGGTGGGCGCGCATCAGGTCGAGGCTGGCCAGTTCGTGACTGTGGGTTTCCAGCAGGTTGGCGAACGCCACCGGCCGGCCCTCGAAACGAATTACCGCGATGCGGAAATGCTTGAGGTAGTCATCGCTGAAACGGCCCAGGGAGAAACCTTTCTCACGCACGTTCTTGCCGGTCAGCCAGGCATCGGAAATGACCTTGAGCTCATCCATCGGCGCCTGGCCCGGTTCATGGATCTCCAGCGACAGGCCGTCACGTGTGCCGCGGTTCCAGGTGTAGCGCAGGTCCTTCATCTCCTTGCCCTTGGCTTCGAGATCGAAACGCTTGAGGTCGACCCGTGCTTCCTCGCCCAGCTTGATGGCTGTCAGGCCGATGTCCATGTAGTACGGCAGGTTCTCTGCACGTACCTGATAGAACACGGGGCGGGCATGGTGGATGTCACACAGGTCGCGGAACTGCCAGATCATTTCAGCCCGTTGCTGGGTAGGACCGATCGGGTCGTACAACGCCACCAGGCTGCGACCACGGCGGGCGTACATCAGGAACGCTTCGTCATTGGGGTGAAACAGCAACGCCTTGTCGCCGGTCAGGGCCAGGCCGCCGTCGGGTTGCGAAGACGTCATGAGAATCGTCTTGGCCCGCTCCAGTTCTTCTGCCGTCGGCAAATGGATCACCGGTCGCGCGGTGCGCAGCAACCAGGTCAGGGACACCACCACCAGCAGCACCGCGGCGCCCAGCAGGGAGCGCAGGCCGCGAGGGGCGTCGGCGTCGAGAGTGAACTGCCACCAGAGTTGATGGCTGTAGGGCACATCCTGGTAAGCAAACAGCAGCAGCCAGATCGACGCGCCGAGCACGCAGATACTGGCGATCAGGAACAGCGGGGAAAAGGGCAGTTCAGTCAGGCGACTCGGACGATAGAAGGAGCGCCGGAACACCGCCAGCAGGGTGGCCGTCAGCGTCAGTAGCGTGGCTTCTTCCCAGTCAAAACCCTTGAGCAGCGAGAGCAGGGCGCCGACCAGGAGCAAGACCGTGGTCAGCATCCAGGCGGCCGACAGGCGACGGCGCAGGCCTTGGGCGAGCAACAGGCACAACACGCCCACCAGGCTGGCGCCGAAGTGCGAAGCGTCGACCAGCCGATGAGGGATAAGGAAGCCGATGTGCTCCAGGCGGGTGTCGATTTCCGGCGTTACCCCGGAAAACAACAGCACGACACCTGAGAGGAACACCAGCACCGCCAGGATTGGCGCCGCGAAACCCGATGCCGCCCGCAGGGTCTGGCGCGTCTGGAACAGCCGTTGCGCCTCATTGATCAGCAACAGTACGCAGGCCACCAGCATCGGCAGCAGCACGTAGATCAAGCGATACAGCAACAGCGCGGCGGCCAGTGGCGCGGCCCCGAGTTTGTCGGCGAACGCGGCCAGCAGGATCGCTTCGAACACCCCGACACCGCCCGGTACGTGGCTGAGCACCCCGGCAGCCAGCGCCAGCAGGTACACCAGCAGGAAGGCGCCGAACGGCGGCGCTTCGGGCAGCAACAGATACAACACGGTGGCGGCGGCGGCGACATCCAGCGCGGTGATTACCAATTGCAGGAAGGTCAGGCGTCGGCCCGGCAGGCGCAGCGTGCGGCGCCCGGCTTTTACCAGCAGGCTGTCGCGATGAGGCTGTTCCGGCAGGCGTCGACGATAGATGCCGACGGCCAACACGCTGGTGAGCAGCAGCACCGCGACGGAAATGGTCCCCAGCAAAGCCGCAGGCAGGTGCAGCGCGGTGGACGCGGCGGGCAGGTTGCTGAGCGTCGCCAGGGCCGCCAGCGGCGGCAACGCGCAGCCCAGGGACAGGCTGGCGAACAGCGTCATGTGGGCGACATCCGAGGCCCCCAGGCCATGACGCGCATACAGACGGTAGCGAACCGAGCCGCCCGACAGCAGTGACAGGCCAATGGCATTGCCGATGGCGAACGCGGTGAATCCACCCAGGACCATGGTTTGTGGCGGCAGTGTCACCCTGGCATAACGGCTGGCGGACCACTCGTAGCCTAAAAGAATGATGAAGCCGGCTACCGTGGCGGCGATCGCGCCCAGCAGGGCCGGTCGTGGCACTTCCAGAATTGAATCATGCAGGGCGTAAAGATCGAGCTCGCTCAGCAAGTGGCGACAGGCAATCAAGGCAATCGCAAACAGCAGCAACGTTACCGCGAGACCAATAGGCTGGCGGTATTGACTGATCCGATCCAGCCAGCGCAATCGTTCGGCCTTGATCGGTTGTGTCGCAGTAACAGGGTCTTGCGGGTCAGACGAGTGGGCGCGCATCAATCACCTCTTGAGCTATGCGCGACAGGATGGGGGTATCCAGCCAAGTTACCAATCCCCGCGGAGGAAAATAATTACAAAATCTTTGTAATGTAGGGCTTTTTTCGCCAGACACAAAAAAGGCCACTCTTTCGAGCAGCCTTTCTTGATATTTGGTTGCGGGAGCCGGATTTGAACCGACGACCTTCGGGTTATGAGCCCGACGAGCTACCAGACTGCTCCATCCCGCGTCTGTGTGGCGGCATTCTACAGGCGAACGCCCGAGTGTCAACCGTTAAAAGGTAATGGGCTCAAATAAACCCTCGATCCGCCCCTTGTCTTCCTAAACGCTCGGAATTTAAAGGAAATTGTCCTACAACTGGTTGTGGGTAGGATGGCGTAGGCGGCGACTCTCTGATCAGGCAGTCAAAAACGGGCACGCACAAAAAAGGCCACTCTTTCGAGTAGCCTTTTTTGATGTTTGGTTGCGGGAGCCGGATTTGAACCGACGACCTTCGGGTTATGAGCCCGACGAGCTACCAGACTGCTCCATCCCGCGTCTGTGTGGCGGCATTCTACAGAGAATCGCGCGGCTGTCAACCCTGGCTATATAAAAAACTGTTCCGCTTCAAGTGCTTAGCCTTGGAGAAAGGCATTGTGACAGCGCTGTGACGCAAGCCTGGCAAGGGTTGAAGCTCTATTGGAGGCTTCATTGCGATTGAAGAAGTAAATTTGTGTAGGCACTTTCGGGTCTCGACGAAGGATCTTTTAAACTACTGGTGCTATATACAGGTGCCGGTGCGATACTGGTGGCCCCGATTCGTCGCACACTCTGCTGCTTTATTTATGACGCAACGTAAGATCATCCATGTCGACTGTGATTGTTTCTATGCCGCCATCGAGATGCGCGATGACCCGCGGCTGGCCGGCAAACCCTTGGCGGTGGGAGGCTCGGCGGATCGGCGGGGCGTGATTGCCACCTGTAACTACGAAGCGCGGGCCTACGGAGTGCGCTCGGCCATGTCTTCCGGCCACGCCTTGAAGCTTTGCCCGGACCTCACCATCGTCAAGCCACGAATGGATGCCTATCGGGAAGCGTCGAAGGAAATTCATACGATTTTCAGCGATTACACTGACCTGATCGAGCCGCTGTCGCTGGACGAGGCCTACCTGGACGTCTCTGCCAGTGCCCATTTCGGTGGCAGCGCCACGCGCATCGCCCAGGATATTCGCCGGCGGGTTTCCAACCAGTTGCACATCACCGTGTCCGCAGGCGTCGCGCCGAACAAGTTCCTGGCCAAGATCGCCAGTGACTGGAAAAAGCCCAACGGGTTGTTCGTCATCACCCCCGACCAGGTCGATGACTTTGTTTCGGCCCTGCCGGTCAGCAAGCTCCACGGTGTTGGAAAGGTCACCGCCGATAAGCTGAACCGGCTCGGCATCGTCGATTGCCTGCAGTTGCGCCAATGGGACAAGTTGGCGCTGGTGCGCGAATTTGGCAGTTTCGGTGAGCGGCTCTGGAGCCTGGCTCGTGGGATCGATGAGCGGCTGGTGCACAACGACAGCCGACGTCAGTCCATCAGTGTGGAAAACACCTACGATGTCGACCTGCCCGACCTGGTGAGTTGCCTCGCCAAGCTGCCGGAACTGATGGAAACCCTCAACGGACGCATGGCGCGGATCGACAGCAGTTATCGACCGGGCAAACCATTCGTCAAAGTGAAATTCCACGACTTCACCCAAACCACACTGGAACAGGCCGGGGCAGGGCGGGACCTGGGCAGCTACCAGCTGCTGTTGACCCAGGCGTTCAACCGGGGCGGCAAGCCGGTGCGGTTATTGGGGATAGGGGTGCGGCTGGAGGATTTGCGCGGTGGGTTTGAGCAGTTGGAGTTGTTTGAGCGGTGAGGTTGACGATGAGCCCCTGCTTGGCGCGGTCCTGGTGGCAAGGGAATCCTGGGGAGCAAAGCTTGCTCGCGATGGCATCCTTGAGACCGCTATCGCGGGCAAGCCTTGCTCCCACAGGTCTTGCCCTCACACAACCCCTTGCCATAGGGGGATTTCAGTTAACGCCAGGATCCGCCACCAACCGCCCGCCATCCTTGGTCAGTGCTTTCATGAATTCGGCCTGCAACTCCGGATCATTGCGGGTCAGTTCGATCAGGCTCTGCTCCAGTTCGCTGGCCTCTTCTTCAAGTCCCAGCTCCGACAGGCGCTTGACTCGATGCACCCATTGGCTCACCTCGTCATCTTCCAGGTCGTCGTAGATCAACGCGTGGGCTTCCAGCAGCTTGCTGCGCAAGGTGCTGCTGATGCTCAGGGATGAGTCGGTGTGCACTTCGTCCTGGGCATCTGTCACGCTGATCTGCAATTTGCCGAACTGGCTCAGGTCCTGCTCGGCGAACGGGCTTTCCAGCAGGTTCAAGCGCAGCACGCCGTTACGGTCGGTGCTCAGCTCGAAGGTCTGTCGGGCGGCCTTGACCTCCACCGGGCGTTCGCTCCAAGGCAGACTCGAGTGTTCCGTACGCTTGTCGCGCTGGACTTCGTCGATGCCCGCCAGGTTCTGCTGGGCACGGCCATGGGAAGGGACGTTCATGAACGGGTTGAGCCCGGCGAAACCGTAGCTGATCCAGTCACGGGTCACGGTGTCCGGCAGATTGCCGAGGGCGAACACATTGACCACGTTTGCGCCGACACCCGCTACTACCGCCACCGCGCCCAGGGGGACCTCGTAAATTTCCCGCCAGGGTTGGTACGGCGTGTAGCGATCGTAATGGCGAGTGACCTCGAATTCAGTGACTTCGAAGGTCTTCTGCTCATTGATTCGCACCCGACGCTGCGGCAGGTCGAGCACCTTGGGTTCGCCCACGTCGATCTGCAGGCTGTGGTCGAGCAATTTGCGCTCGACCCGCTCTTCGTGCTCGCTGCGTTGTGACATTTGGTTGGCACAGCCGCTGACCAGCAGGGCGCCGCACAGGGCGGCGCCACCGAGGCCTAAGGTGTTTCGCTTGAACATGACGTCTCTATCTGGTGTCAGCGGCGGATACGGGCCTGGAGGAACGACAGCACGTCGGCGACCGGCAGCGCTTGCGGCTCGGCCTCGGTGCGGCTCTTGTATTCCAGGTTGCCTTCGGCCAGGCCACGATCACTGACGACGATCCGATGCGGGATGCCGATCAGTTCCATGTCCGCGAACTTGATGCCGGGGCTGGTTTTCTTGTCGCGGTCGTCGAGCAGCACTTCGAAGCCGGCGGCCGTCAGTTCGGCGTAGAGCTTGTCGGTGGCTTCACGCACCAGGTCGGTTTCATAGCGCAGCGGCACCAGGGCAATCTGGAAAGGCGCCAGCGTGTCGCTCCAGATGATGCCTTTCTCGTCGTTGTTCTGCTCGATGGCGGCAGCCACCACGCGGGAAACGCCGATGCCGTAGCAACCCATTTCCAGGGTGACCGGCTTGCCGTTTTCGCCCAGCACTTCGCACTTCATCGCCTTGCTGTACTTGTTGCCCAGCTGGAAGATGTGCCCGACTTCGATGCCTCGCTTGATTTCCAGGGTGCCCTTGCCGTCCGGGCTCGGGTCGCCGGCCACGACGTTGCGCAGGTCCGCGACGGTTGGAACCGGCAGGTCGCGTTCCCAGTTCACGCCGAAATAGTGCTTGTCGTCGACGTTGGCGCCGATGGCGAAGTCGCTCATCAGTTCCACCGAGCGGTCGATGATGATCGGCAGTGGCAGGTTCAACGGGCCGAGAGAACCGGCACCGGCACCGATGGCGTCGCGCAGGTCGGCTTCGGTAGCCATGACCAGCGGGCTGGCGACGCCTGGCTGGTTGGCGGCCTTGATTTCATTGAGCTCGTGGTCGCCACGGACGATCAGGGCAATCAGCTTGCCTTCCTCTTCGGCCCGCACGATCAGGGTCTTGATGGTGCGCTCGATTGGCAGATTGTAGCCTTCCACCAGTTGGGCAATGGTCTTGGCGTTCGGCGTGTCCACCAGGCGCAACTCTTCGGTCGGCGCGGCGCGGGAGGTTTCCCGTGGCACGGCTTCGGCTTTCTCGATGTTGGCGGCGTAGTCGGAGCCATTGCTGAAGACGATGTCGTCTTCGCCGGACTCGGCCAGTACATGGAATTCGTGGGAGCCGGCGCCGCCGATGGAGCCGTTGTCGGCTTCAACCGGACGGAATTTCAGGCCCAGGCGGGTGAAAATGTTGCAGTACGCCTGGTGCATGCGGTCGTAGGTGATCTGTAGCGAAGCCAGGTCGGCGTGGAAGGAGTAGGAATCCTTCATGATGAATTCGCGACCGCGCATCAGGCCGAAGCGTGGACGGATTTCGTCACGGAATTTGGTCTGGATCTGATACAGGTTGATCGGCAGCTGCTTGTAGCTGCTCAACTCGTTGCGCATCAGGTCGGTGATCACTTCTTCGTGAGTCGGGCCTGCACAGAAGTCGCGACCGTGACGGTCTTTGATGCGCAGCAGCTCAGGGCCGTATTCTTCCCAGCGCCCCGATTCCTGCCACAGCTCGGCCGGTTGGGTGCCCGGCATCAACACTTCCAGAGAACCGGCAGCGTCCATCTCTTCGCGAACGATGGCTTCCACCTTGCGCATGACCCGCAGGCCCATCGGCAGCCAGGTGTACAGGCCCGAGGCGAGTTTGCGGATCATGCCGGCACGCAGCATCAACTGATGGCTGATCACGACGGCGTCGGAAGGCGTTTCTTTCTGTGTGGCGAGCAAATATTGACTGGTGCGCATGGTTGGCCGTTGTCGGTTGCTGATGACGAGAAGTGACGGAGCATTGTACGGGCGAGATGCCTTGGCGTACAGGCGCGTGGGCGGTCGCCCGATGCGAACGCCGGTTTCCCCGGCGTTTTCTGAAGTTTCCTACGACTCTTCCGCAGGCCGGGTGGGCGTCGGTTCCGCAGTGGGTGTCGAGCCCTGGCGACGGTTCTCCTGGAACCAGTGCAAGGCGATCAGCAACAGGGTCGGAACGCCCAGCAACGCGGTGATCAGGAAGAAGTTGTGATAGCCGAACTTCTCCACCATCACGCCTGAATAACCACCGATCAGGCGTGGCAGCAACAGCATGATCGAGCTGAGCAGGGCGTATTGGGTGGCGGAGAATTTCAGGTTGGTCAGGCTCGACAGGTAGGCGACGAACGCCGAAGTGGCCAGGCCGGAGCTGAAGTTGTCCAGGGAGATGGTGACAATCAACATCTTCAGGTCGGCGCCCATGTCGGTGAGCATCAGGAAGAGGATGTTGGTGCCGGCCGAGGCGACACCGCCGATGAACAGGATGGGCAGGATACCGAAACGTACGATCAGCAGGCCGCCCATGCCGGCACCGACGAGGGTCATGATCAACCCGAAAATCTTGCTGACGCTGGCGATCTGGTCCTTGGTGAACCCCTGGTCGATGTAGAACACGTTGGCCATGACGCCCATGACGGTGTCAGACATCCGATAGGTCGCGATCAGCCCGAGCAGCAGCAGGGCCTGCCAGCGGTAACGCAGGATGAAATCGTTGACCGGCGTCAGCACCGGTGCCAATCCGCGGCGGCCCACAGCCGAGAGGCATAGGGCGGTCAGGATGATATAGAGGATGGCTCGCAGGAATGCGCGGTCTTCGAGCAGCAGGTCGAGCAGGCTGACGCCCTCGAACAGCACGCTGGCGAAGTCGGTGTTGTAGAGCTGGGTGAACATCGCCGGGACAGACACCAGCAGCACGATCAGCACGAACACCGACGCCAGTTGATGGGCGAACGAGTAGCGTCCGGCCTGCAGTTGAGTGCGCAGCGGCACCGGCGGTTCGCGCATGAACAGCGAGGTGAGCAGCGCCGGGACCATCAATACGCCGAACAGCAGGTAGGTGCCGGCCCAGGCCGAGTGTTTGTAGCTGAAGCCGGTGGAGCCAAACCCTTCGGCGAAGAACAGGGCGCCGGCGGTGGCCAGCAGTGCCGCGATGCGGTAGCCGGACATGTAGCTGGCGGCGAGGGCGGCCTGGCGGGTGTCGTCGGCGATCTCCAGGCGATAGGCGTCGACGGCGATGTCCTGCGTCGCAGAGGCGAAAGCCACGATAACGGCGATGGCGATCAACCATGACAGGTGTTTCTGTGGGTCGCAGAAACCCATGCCGATCAGGCCGAGGATCACCAGGCCTTGGGAGAGCACCAGCCATGAACGCCGACGCCCGAGTTTACCCAGCAGCGGCAGGCGCCATTGGTCGAGCAGCGGCGACCAGACCCACTTAAAGGCGTATGCCAGGCCGATCAGGCTCGCGTAGCCAATGGTTTCGCGAGCCACACCGGCTTCGCGCAACCAGACCGAAAGCGTGGAAAACACCAGCATGTACGGCAAGCCGGCGGCGAAGCCAAGCAGCAACAGCACGAGCGTCGAGGGACTGGCATAGGCGGCGAGGGCGGCGCGCCAGGTTTTACGGGGCATGGGCTGGAGTCTGCCTCAAAAATTGCGAAAACAAAGCGCGCACTCTAACCGCTGTGCTCTACCGGGCGCCAGCCATGGCGCTGAATATCAACACGATTGTTCAGGACGCTGATCCCTTCCATGCGCAGGCGTGCGCGCTGTTCATCCCCTGAGGCGCTGCCCACCGGCAGGCTGATCCGACCGCCGGCACCCAATACCCGATGCCAGGGCAGTTTCGTGTCGTTCGGCAATTGGCTGAGGGTCCGCCCGACCCAACGCGCCGCGCGCCCCAGGCCGGCCATTTCAGCCAGTTGGCCATAGGTGACTACCTTGCCCGCTGGCACCTGTGCCAGGGTCAGGTAAAGGGTGGTGCGGCGGATTTGGGCGGCGTTCTCGGTGTCCGCTGGGGTATCGGTCACGTAAAGGGTTCCTGAAATGGGGATGTCCGTCTGTAGATTAATTCCTACTGGGCTGATTGAGAAATGAACTCATCACCCTTACGCGGGTCAGTCCTTGCTGAGGTGTCATCCTGGGGGATAATGCCGCCTTTTCACCGCAAACTTGAGCCCTTTATCGCTTATGTTGTCTAGAACCCTGCTTTGCCTGGCTGTTGCCAGTGCCTCCATGCCCTTGCTTGCCGACACAGTCTGGTTGAAGAATGGGGACAAACTCAGTGGCAAGATTACCGTTTTTGATGGCGGCAAGTTGCTGATCCAGACCGATTACGCCGGCGCGATTCCCATCGACTGGAAACAGGTCAAGACGCTGGAAAGTGATCAGCAACTCTTGGTCAAGCAGGATGCTTATACCGGCGAGAAAGCCAAGGCGCTGCATGCGGCCGAGGATGGCAAGGTCACCTTGGCCAACGGTGATGCGCCCAAGACTGTCGATCTGGCCAGTATCCAGCAGATCCTCAAGCCCAAGCCGGTGGTCGAGGATCTGGTGTGGAAGGGCAACATCGATGCCGCGCTGGATTACCAGCGTGCGGAAAAAGATACCGACGACTACGACATCGACTTCAAGACTTCGGCGCGCCACGGCAGATGGCGGCACACCGCCGAGGGTGAATACAACCGTGAGTTCCAGGACGATGTGGTTTCCGCCGATAACTGGCGCCTGGAATATTCCCTCGACCGGTTCCTGACGGACAAATGGTTCTGGCAAGGCCGCCTGAACTACAAGCGCGACAAAGTCGAAGACCTGGCGCGTCAGCGCGTGGTGGGTACCGGTCCGGGTTATCAGTTCTGGGATGACGAGCTGGGCGCGTTCTCGCTGGGCTCGCTGTTGAACCGCACCGACTATGAATACCGCGACGGCGGCAAGGACAACTTCTATTCCGTCGCCATGAAGTGGGACTACAACCGCTACCTGATTGGCAAGCGCGTCGAGTTCTTCACCAACGGCGAAGTGGGCAAGCCACTGTCCGACGTGGCGGATTACGCCTATGACGCTGAAGTGGGGCTGCGCTACAAGGTTACCGATTGGGCGTCGCTCAACCTCAAGGCTGAGAAGGATGTCATTGAAGGCACCGAAGACAGCGACTTGAGCAAGACGCGCTACACGGCTGGGTTTGGCGTGACCTGGTAAACCCAGGCGAGTAACAAATCCTGTGGGAGCGAGCAAGCTCGCTCCCACATTATTTTTTGTGCCTGCAAAACAGACAGGCACAAAAAAGCCCCGCTTTTGAGGGCGGGGCCTTTTACTAAAGCAAGGACAAGTTAGATAACTTGAACTTCTTCAGCTTGCATGCCTTTCTGACCGCGGGTAGCGATGAAAGAAACCTGTTGGCCTTCTTTCAGGCTTTTGAAGCCGTCGGATTGGATAGCTTTGAAGTGAACGAACAGGTCGTCACCGGATTGTGGGGTGATGAAGCCGAAGCCTTTTTCATCGTTGAACCACTTAACGGTACCGGTTTGGCGATTAGACATGGTGTAACTCCTTGAACAAAGATAACTGCGACTCAGGAAGAACCCTGGCCGAGACTGAGTGCAAAGAGCAGGAAAAATTCTTGTAGATGGTTGGATCGAAATTCAACATATCGTGTAGAGATTCTCAGTGACACAAGCAGCACAGTGGCGCCACCTTAACCCTTTTTCCAGAATGTGCCAATGGTCTTTGCGAAGGTTTCTCTTATTTGGTGACTGACGGCGCGGGCGATGGCCGGCAGGACCCGGAAATCAAGGCGGATCGGCGAGATTTGCGTACCGCGCTTTGAACTCGGACCCGCGCCCCAGTAAGATGCCGGACGTATTTTTTCCACCTCGCTATTTCAGGAAACCGCCATGAGCATCAAATCGGACAAGTGGATTCGCCGCATGGCGCAAGAGCACGGCATGATCGAGCCCTTCGTCGAACGCCAGATGCGTGGCGAAGGCGCCGACCGGCTGATCTCCTTCGGTGTCTCCAGCTACGGCTACGACGTGCGCTGCGCCGACGAATTCAAGGTGTTCACCAATATCAATTCGGCCACCGTCGACCCGAAGAACTTCGATGAGAAGAGCTTCGTCGACGTCAAGAGCGACGTTTGCATCATCCCGCCGAACTCCTTCGCCCTGGCGCGCACCGTCGAGTACTTCCGCATTCCGCGCAACGTGCTGACCATCTGCCTGGGCAAGAGTACCTACGCCCGTTGCGGCATCATCGTCAACGTCACGCCGCTGGAACCCGAGTGGGAAGGCCACGTGACCCTGGAATTCTCCAACACCACGACCCTGCCAGCGAAAATCTACGCCAACGAGGGTGTGGCGCAGATGCTGTTCCTGGAATCCGATGAAGAATGTGAAGTTTCCTACAAGGATCGTGGCGGCAAGTACCAGGGCCAGCGCGGTGTGACACTGCCGCGTACCTGAATCTGACGAGCTGTTGGAATTCCTGGGCGGGCAGACACTCTATTGCGTGTACTGCCCGTTTTTGTGCGTCAGCGCAGCGGGCCTTCGCTCAGGAGTTGCTCTATGAAGATCGATCCGCGAATCAGTGCCGAACTGGCAAGGCTTGAGCCCAATCAGATCGGCGTCATGGCCTGGTCATTGCTGGCCCATCCTGTCGAAGCGGCGGGCGGCATCCCTGGCCAGCCCGATCCCGATACCCCCAACGAACAACCTACCGAACCCGGCGAGCCTACCCTGCCGGACGAGCCGCCTCCTGCGCCTGTTGCCTGATGAGACGATGGCCCGCCAGCGATAGCACAGAGTGCTTCAGTTGACGGGCCATATTTCGTTATCGCCGATGACAAAAATTCTGCAATCGCTGTCTTGCTCGACTCGATAACCGCCCGTGAACGCACCGAAGGCCGGCAGCAGGCTGATTTCGCTGCCCAGCCGAAAGCAGGCCAGGCGCAGGCGTTGCCGGCCCTTGCCGCTCAGGTGGTAGACCGGGTGCACGTGACCGGCCAGCACATGGCGGCTGGGGTGTGGGGCAGGCTCGTGTTGCACGGCGAAAGGGCCCAGAAGCAACGGCTCCGGTACGACGCGAATGTTCAGCGCTTGCGGCGGGTCACCGGCGCGTTTGTCGTGGTTGCCACGAATCAGCGTCATGGCCAAGTGCGGATGTCGCTCACGCCAGTCGGAAAGTGCCTTCAAGGTGCCGGGCGCATGAGAGCCGGGACCGTGGAGAAAATCCCCGAGAAAAATCAACTGTCGGCACGGCAGGCTGGCCAGCAATGCATCCAGTACTGCGATGTTGCTGGCGGTGGTGCCGTGGGGCACCGGTTGCCCGAGGCTGCGATAGGCGGCGGCCTTGCCGAAATGAACATCGGCCACCATCAGGGTTTCCTGGGCGGGCCAGTACACGGCTTTTTCCGGGAGCAACCAGAGTTCTTCGCCGGCCAGGCTGATGGGGTAAGGCGCTGGCATCAGGCGTCACCGCGATCGGCAGTCTTTTCCAGTTCGCTGACCATCCGCCGGATGCGGTCGGCGAGCTTTTCCGAACTCATGCTTTCCCGGAATCGCTCCACCTGCAGCGCAAACCCGAGCGGGGTGGGGCGCTTGATCACGTGCAGGTCCAGCTTCAAGGTATTGAGGCGTTGCAAGGTCTGCTCCAGTCGATGGATATCCAATTCTTCGCGCAAGACTTCCTCCCCAGCCTGGGCCAGCAAGAGATTGTTGGCGTCGTATTGCTTGAACACCTGGAAGAACAACCCGCTGGACGCCTGGACTTGCCGGGTGCTTTTCGGCGCACCGGGGTAACCGGCGAAGACCAGCCCGGCGATCCGGGCGATTTCGCGGAAGCGCCTGAGGGCCAATTCCCCGGCATTCAGGCTCGCGAGCACGTCGGTCAGCAGATGATCGACGCTCAGCAGGCCCGGGGTCAGGTATTGCGACCAATCCACTGCCGTGGCACTGAGCAGTTCCAGGCCGTAGTCGTTGACCGCAATGGAAAATGTCAGCGGCTGTTGCCGGCTGACACGCCAGGCCAGCAGGCTGGCCAGGCCCAGATGAACCTGGCGTCCGGCAAACGGGTAGAGGAATAGGTGCCAGCCTTCCCGGGACTTGAGGGCTTCGGCCAGCAATGTGCTTTGCGTGGGCAAACCGGACCAGCGTTGTTGGGTCAAGAGCAGGGGCTGTACGGCGTGCATCTCCGGGCCCTCGAAGCGGCCCGCGGCGGCTTCGCTCAGACGGGCCACGACGGCGGCGGCCAGTTCGCTGGAGAGCGGCATGCGCCCGCCGTTCCAGCGCGGCACAGCGGCCTTCCTGGCCTGGCTGCGTCGCACGTAGGCGGTCATGTCCTCGACCCGGACCAATTCCAGCAACCGCCCGGCGAACAGGAAACCGTCACCGGGGCGCAGACGGGCGATGAAGCCTTCCTCTACGCTACCCAGGATCTTGCCGCCTCCGCCCTTGCTCCAGAACTTCAATTGCAGGCTGGCATCGCTGACGATGGTGCCGATGCTCATGCGGTGACGCCGGGCCAGGCGTGCGTCAGGCACTCGCCAGATCCCGTGTTCGTCCGGTTCGACGCGTCGGTAATCGGGGTAGGCGGTCAATGACAGGCCGCCATGGCGCACAAACGCCAGGGCCCAGGCCCATTCGGCCGGGTTGAGGTCGCGGTAGGCCCAGGCACCTCGCACTTCCTCGAACAATTCGTCGGGAACGAAGCCGCCACCCAGGGCCATGCTCACCAAGTGCTGCACCAGGACATCCAGCGGCTTGTGGGGCGATTCGCGCGGTTCGATGCGCCGTTGGGCCACGGCGTCCTGCGCGGCGGCGGCCTCGATCAATTCCAGGCTGTGGGTCGGCACCAGCGTCACCCGCGAGGTCCGGCCCGGTGCGTGGCCGGAGCGCCCGGCCCGTTGCATCAGTCGGGCTACGCCCTTGGCCGAGCCGATCTGCAGCACCCGTTCCACTGGCAGGAAGTCCACCCCCAGGTCCAGGCTGGACGTGCAGACCACCGCTTTGAGCTGGCCGTCCTTCAATGCCTGTTCCACCCAATCCCGGGTGTCACGCGACAGCGAGCCATGGTGCAGGGCGATCAGCCCGGCCCAATCGGGTCGCGCCTCAAGAAGCGCCTGATACCAGATTTCCGATTGTGCCCGGGTGTTGGTGAAGACCAGGCAACTGCTGCTGGCGTCGATTTCGGCTACGACCTGAGGCAGCATCTTCAGGCCGATATGCCCGGCCCACGGGAAACGTTCGAGGGTCGGGGGTAACAGCGTGTCGACCCGCAGCGCCTTGCCATCGGCCCCCCGCACGCTGATCCCGTTACCTTGCGGGATCAATACCTGTTCGGCGTGGGCCTGGTTGCCCAGGGTCGCGGAGACGCCCCAGACGATGAGTTCGGGGTGCCAGCGCCGCAAGCGCGCCAGGGCCAGTTGCAATTGCACACCACGTTTGTTGCCGAGCAACTCGTGCCATTCATCCACCACGACCATGCGCAGGGTCGAGACGGCGGCGTGCGCATCGGCCCGGGCGAGGATCAGGGTGAGGCTTTCGGGGGTGGTGATCAGCGTGGTGGGCAGGCGCCGGCCCTGGCGGGCGCGTTCGTTGGCGCTGGTATCGCCGGTGCGCAGGCCGACGCTCCATGGCAGGTGCAGGTCTGCCAGGGGGGCTTCGAGGGCTTTGCCGGTGTCGGCCGCCAATGCGCGCATCGGCGTGATCCACAGGACAGTCAGTGGTTCGGCCGGCGGTTTACGTTTGCGCGGTTTATCCAGCGGCGGTGCCGGCCGTGCGAAACGGTTGAGGGCGGCAAACCAGACGGCGTAGGTCTTGCCGGCACCGGTATTGGCATGCAGCAGCCCGGATTCCCCCCGCTTGACCGCGGCCCATACCTGCTTCTGAAAGGCGAACGGCTTCCAGCCGCGGGCATCGAACCACTGTTTCGCGAAATTGTTGGATGTCGCCATGCCTGCCGTGTGCGCCCTGAACGTCTTCTTTCAGTGACCACGGCGGGATGCGAAAGGTTTTATGCAGGATATCGTGGTGAGCGTCCCTGGCGACATTCCCACGCAGGAGCGTGGGAACGATCGAACCCGAGGTTTATTTCAGGTTGCCACTGAGAAACTGCTTGAGTCGTTCGCTGGTGGGATTGCCCAGCACGTCTTCCGGCCTGCCTTCTTCTTCCACCAGGCCCTGGTGCAGGAACAGCACCTGGTTCGAGACTTTGCGGGCGAAGCTCATTTCGTGGGTCACCATGATCATGGTCCGGCCTTCCTCAGCCAGGCCCTGGATCACCTTCAGTACTTCACCCACCAGCTCCGGGTCCAGGGCCGAGGTGGGTTCGTCGAACAGCATCACCTCCGGCTCCATCGCCAGGGCGCGGGCAATGGCCACGCGCTGTTGCTGGCCGCCGGAGAGGAACGCCGGGTATTGCTCGGCGACCCGTGCCGGCAGGCCGACCTTGTCGAGATAACGACGGGCGCGGTCGTCGGCTTCCTGCTTGCTGACCCCCAGCACCCGGCGTGGCGCCATGGTGATGTTTTCCAGCACGGTCATGTGGCTCCACAGGTTGAAGTGTTGGAACACCATGGCCAGGCGCGTGCGGATGCGTTGCAGTTCGTCGGCGTCGGCCACGTGCATGCCGTGGCGGTCCTTGATCATCTGGATCGGCTGGCCGTCCAGGCTCATGGCGCCGTCGTTGGGTTGTTCGAGGAAGTTGATGCAGCGCAAAAAGGTACTTTTGCCTGAGCCGCTGGCGCCAATGAGGCTGATGACGTCGCCGGTCTTGGCCTTGAGCGAAACGCCCTTGAGCACTTCATGTTCGCCATAGCTTTTATGCAGGCCTTCGATGGTCAGTTTGTACATGGAGCATGCATCCTCAAGGCGAAAGTAGGTAGCCGCTGCGATAGGCTTCGGTGCCGGCGACATGGGCGATCACCATGCCGGCCGTGGCCATGCGGCGTAGCGAACGGGCGTATAGCAGCCCGGCGTTACGGCAATGAACGGGGGTGACGGTGTCGTTGACCGGGTCGATGACTTCCGCGATCAACTGCCCCGCCTCCAGGTATTCGCCAGGCAGGGCGCTGTAGACCAGCAATCCACCCACGGGCGTTGCCACCGGCTCGACAGCGGCCAGCGGCGTGGCCGGGTAAGGCAGCTCGGGCATGGGCATCGGTTCGCCGTCGATGGCGCCGAAACGGATCAGGTATTCGATCAAGGCCTGGCAGTCCAGGCTCGCCAGCCCGTGGTTGACGTCACCCTGGCCACGCAATTCCACGGTGACCGAAAAGCTGCCCAGGGGAATCTCGAAGCGTTCGCCGAAGCGTTCCTTGAGTTGCCACCAGAGCAGGGTGAAGCATTCGTCGAACGACTGGCCGCCCGAATCGGTCGCCAGCAGGCAGGCTTCGGCGCCGATGTAGCGGGCCAGCGGTTCGACCTGTGGCCAGGCTTCGGGTGTGGTGTAGAGGTGGGCCACGGCTTCGAAGTCGCAATGCAGGTCCAGCACCATGTCGGCGTCGCAGGCCAGCCGTTGCAGGGCCAGGCGCAGGGATTGCAATTGCGTGCCTGGGGTCTGCCGGGCGAGGGCGTCGCGCAGGCTGGTGCGGATCAGCATCAGGTTGTGCTGCGGATCGTCGGTGAGCAGGTCCTGGATTTCGTTGCCGATCTCTTCGCTCAGGTCGACGAAGCGGCGGTTGAAGTTCTGCCCGCTCTCGGTTTCGTAGCGGCCCAGGGGCACGTCCATCAGCACTTGTTCGAGGCCGATAGGGTTGGCGACGGGCACCAGCACGATCTCGTGCCGCAGGTGGCCCGACGCTTCGAGTTCGGCCAGGCGCTGCTTGAGGTGCCAGGCGACCAGCATGCCCGGCAGCTCATCGGCGTGCAGGGACGACTGGATATAGATTTTGCCGACGGCTTTTTCCGGGCCGAAGTGAAAGCTGTGGATCTTGCGTGCGGTCCCCGGTACCGGGGCCAGCAGGTCATGGATCTGGTGGCGCATTTGCGTGTGTGTCCTGGAACAAAAGCCCTAGTGGGTCGGCCCGAGAAAGGCCAGCCAGCGGCGTTCGGCGAGGCGGAAGAGGCCCACCAGTGCAAAGGTGACGGTCAGGTAGATCAACGCGGCGATCCCGAACGACTGGAACGTCAGGAATGTCGCCGAGTTGGCGTCCCGGGCCACTTTCAGCACGTCTGGAACGGTAGCGGTGAACGCCACGGTCGTCGAGTGCAGCATCAAGATGACTTCGTTGCTGTAATACGGCAGCGAGCGGCGCAACGCCGACGGCATGATCACGTAGGTGTACAGCTTCCAACCGGTCAGGCCGTAGGCCTTGGCCGCCTCGACTTCGCCATGGTTCATGCTGCGAATCGCCCCGGCGAAAATTTCCGTGGTGTAGGCGCAGGTGTTCAAGGCGAAGGCCAGGATCGTGCAGTTCATCGCGTCGCGAAAGAAACTGTCGAGCATGGGCTGGGCGCGCACCGCCGCGATGCTGTAGATGCCGGTGTAGCAGATCAGCAGTTGGATATAGAGCGGCGTACCACGGAACAGGTAGGTGTAGAACTGCACCGGCCAGCGGACGTAGAACTTGGGTGAAACCCGGGCGATGGACAGCGGGATCGACACCAGGAAACCGATCAGCAGCGAGGCGCTGAGCAGCCACAGGGTCATGGCCAGGCCCGTGACGTTGACGCCATCGCTGTAAAGGAATGGCCGCCAGTATTCTTGCAGAAGTTCGATCATCGCACCGCCTCCCGGGCTCCGGCGGCATAGCGGCGTTCAAGCCAGCGCAGGATGAAGTTGGACGCGCTGGTGATCAGCAGATAGATCAGTGCCGCCAGTACCAGGAAGTAGAACAGCTGGTAGGTGCTCTTGCCCGCATCCTGGGCGGCCTTGACCAGATCGGCCAGGCCGATGATCGACACCAGCGCGGTGGCCTTGAGCATCACCATCCAGTTGTTGCCGATACCCGGCAGGGCAAAGCGCATCATTTGTGGAAACACCACGAAGCGAAAGCGCTGGCCACGTTTGAGGCCATACGCGGTGGCGGCTTCGACCTGGCCTCGGGGGACCGCGAGGATCGCGCCGCGAAAGGTTTCGGTGAAGTACGCGCCATAGATGAAGCCCAGGGTAATCACCCCGGCGCCGAATGGGTCGATCTCGATGTATTCCCATTCCATGAAGTCGGTAAGCGAGGTCAGCCAGGTTTGCAGGCTGTAGAAGATCAGCAGCATCAGCACCAGGTCCGGCACGCCGCGGATCAGCGTGGTGTAGAGCTGGGCAGGGATTCGCAGCAGTTTGACGCTGGACAGCTTGGCACTGGCGCCCAGCAGGCCGAGCAAGACGCTCAGCAACAGGGACAGGGCCGACAGCTTGATGGTCATCCAGGTACCTTGCATCAGCAGCGGGCCAAAGCCCTGCAGGCTGAAGGCGGAGAGCCCCAGATTTTGTAGGAGTTGTTCGAACATGGAAGAAAGCCTTTGGCAGGAGAAAAGCGCCCATCCGAGACCGGATGGGCGCAGCGCATTATTTGCCGCTGTACAGATTCAGATCGCCAAAGTGTTTTTTCTGGATCTCGGCGTATTTGCCGTCGTCGTGTAACGCTTTGATACCTTTATCCAAAAGTGCCTTCAGCTCACTGTTACCTTTCTTGATACCGATCGCGGTCTTGGCGGGCAACAGCTCGCTGTCCACCGGCTTGCTGATTTCATAGCCTTCGCCTTTTGGCGATTTCAGGAAGCCCAATTCGGCCTGCAGCATGTCCTGGATCGCTGCATCGAGGCGGCCGGAGGTCAGGTCGGAATAAACCTGGTCCTGGTTCTGGTAGGCCTGGGTCTTGACGCCGGCCTTGTCCAGCACGGCCTTGGCGTAGGCTTCCTGGATGGTGCCTTGCTCGTAGCCGACGGTCTTGCCTTTGAGCGAGGCAACGTCTTCGCTCAGGCCCGAGCCCTTCTTGAAGACATAGGCCGTTGGGCCGGAGAACAGCTCGCTGGAGAAGTCGATGGCTTTTTCGCGAGCCGGGGTAACGGTCATGGAGGAGATCACGCCGTCGAATTTATTGGCCTTGAGGCCTGGGATCATGCCGTCGAAATCGCTTTCGACCCATTTGCATTTGACCTTCAGCTCTGCGCAGATCGCGTTGCCCAGATCGATGTCGAAACCGACCAGGCTGCCGTCGGCGGCTTTGGACTCAAACGGGGCGTAGGAAGGATCGACACCAAAACGCAGTTCCTTGTATTCCTTGGCCGTGGCGATGCCAGCAGCCATGCACAACGCCAGTGCAGAAAGGGTCAGCAGTGCTTTTTTCATTATTCAATCCCTAAAACCAATATGAGCGCTTGTGGCGCGTAAGTATTGTTACCGGTGAAGGCGAGAACGGTATGACGGCATAAAGGTAGCAATTTCCGAACCAGAGTGCCGAACAAGTGTTTTAAAAGCTTCGACGGCTGGCAACGGAATGCGATGGTGCGCGGGGATGAGCGTACATCAAAAGATGCACCGGGATGGAGCGTGCGTTGTTTGGGAAACGCTATGGGGTGAGCCATTATTTGTGGCGAGGGGATTTATCCCCGTTGGGCTGCGCAGCAGCCCCAACAGTCAGTCGCCTCGGAGTGTCAGGTTGTTCATCTCAGGCTTTTTGGGGCCGCTTCGCAGCCCAGCGGGGATAAATCCCCTCGCCACAAAGAGCGTACCGCGCTATTTCAGCAGGTCCTGAAGCGTTGCCAAGGTATCTGCCTCTTCGACGGTTTTATCCTGGCGCCAGCGCAACATCCGTGGAAAGCGCACCGCGATCCCGCTTTTGTGGCGATTGGACAGGGCGATGCCTTCGAAACCCAGTTCGAACACCAGGGTGGGTGTGACGCTGCTCACCGGGCCGAACTTCTCCACGGTGGTCTTGCGCACGATGCTGTCGACCTGGCGCATTTCTGCATCGGTCAGCCCTGAATAAGCCTTGGCAAACGGCACCAGCGTGCGCTCGCGACTGTCCGGCGGGTTGTCCCATACGGCGAAGGTGTAGTCGCTGTACAGGCTGGCGCGCCGGCCGTGGCCGCGCTGGGCGTAGATCAGCACCGCGTCGACGCTGAAGGGGTCGATCTTCCATTTCCACCACACGCCCATGTCCTTGGTGCGACCGACGCCGTATAGCGCGTTGCGAGCCTTGAGCATCATGCCCTCGACACCGAGGCGGCGAGAGGCTTCGCGTTGCCGGGCGAGGTCGAACCAGTCCTGGCCGGTGACCGTCGGCGATGGCAACAACACCGGGCTGTGAACACGGGCGATCAGCGCTTCCAGCCGTTCGCGGCGCTCGGCCTGGGGGCGGCTGCGCCAGTCCTCGCCTTGCCATTCCAGCAGGTCGTAGGCCATCACCACCACCGGGGCATCCTCGAGGATTTTCTTGCCCAGGGTCTTGCGACCGATGCGCTGTTGCAACAGGGCGAAGGGTTGCACCGCCGGCTGCAACGGCGCGTCCGGGTCGAAGGCGTCCCCGGTCACCGGCCGGGCGGTTTTCCACACGACGATTTCGCCATCGATCACGGTACCGTCGGGCAGTACCTGCGCCAGGGCGTGCAGTTCGGGGAAGCGCTCGGTCACCAGTTCCTCGCCTCGAGACCAGACCCATAAATGGCCATCGCGCTTGATCACCTGGGAACGGATGCCGTCCCATTTCCATTCCACCTGCCAGTCGTTGGCCGGTCCCAGCAGGGTGTCGAATTGCTCCACCGGGGCAGACAGGGCATGGGCCAGGAAAAACGGATAAGGCTGGCCGCCGCGCTGGGCATGTTCATCGGCGGATTCGGCCGCGATCAGCTTGAGGTAACTGGCGGCCGTCGGACGATGGGACAGGTCGGTGTAGCCCACCAGGCGTTGGGCCACCCGCTTGCTGTCCAGGTTGGCCATGCCGGCCAGGGCCCGGGTTACCAGCAGTTTTGACACGCCGACGCGAAAGCTGCCGGTAATGAGCTTGATGCACAGCATCAGGCTCGGCCGATCGAGTTGCGCCCACAGCGCCGGGAGCTGTTCAGCCAGGATTTCGGGCGACTCACCGCGCAACGGCAGCAGCTTCTCTTCGATCCACAGCGCCAGGCCTTCATCGGAGCTATGGGGCGATTCGGGTATTACCAGCGAAATGGTTTCGGCCAGGTCGCCCACG
Source organism: Pseudomonas sp. A-RE-22 (assembly GCF_019956035.1). Lineage (NCBI taxonomy): Bacteria > Pseudomonadati > Pseudomonadota > Gammaproteobacteria > Pseudomonadales > Pseudomonadaceae > Pseudomonas > Pseudomonas sp. A-RE-22. The sequence continues at coordinate 92,981 of NZ_JAHBCZ010000001.1, read as the reverse complement.
GCCTGATAACTTTCCTCGAACAGCCAGAGCGACAATCCGGATACCTGGACCGCCAACTCCCGCAGGATTTTTACCGGCACCAGTTGCCGTGGTCGCCCGCCGGACAGGAAGTACACGGCCCACGCCGCGTCCTGAGGCGAGGCCTTGGTGAAATAGGCTTGCATGGCGGCAAGCTTGGCATTGCTGGAGGTGGTGGCGTCCAGTTCGGCGTACAGCTCGGCGAAGGCTTTCATGACGCCTCCTCACCGCTGTCGGTGGCCGTGGCGAGGTCTTCTTCATCGTCACCGTATTCGGTGCTGAACCCCTGGGCGTCGAGACCTTGCTCGCAGAGATGGCGCACCAGCACGCTTACCGAGCCGTGGGTGACCATCACCCGCTCGGCGCCGGTCTGTTCGATGGCCCAGAGCAGGCCAGGCCAGTCGGCGTGGTCGGACAGCACAAAACCCCGGTCCACGCCGCGCCGCCGTCGCGTACCGCGCAGGCGCATCCAGCCGCTGGCGAAGGCGTCGCTGTAGTCGCCGAAGCGGCGCATCCAGCTGCTGCCACCGGCAGAGGGCGGGGCGATGACCAGCGCCCGGCCCATGATCGGGTCGTTCTTGTTGATGTCGCTGGCATAAATTGTCGGCGGCAGGTGAACACCGGCCTCGCGGTAGACCCGGTTCAGTGGCTCCACCGCCCCATGGGCCAGGATCGGGCCGAGGCTTTCATCGATGGCGTGAAGAATCCGCTGGGCCTTGCCGAAGGAATAGCAGAACAACACGCTGGCTCGGCCGGCGGCGATGTTCCCGCGCCACCACTGGTTGATCTCTTCGAAGATCTGCGCCTGGGGCTGCCAGCGGTAGATTGGCAGGCCGAAGGTCGATTCAGTGATGAAGGTATGGCATTTCACCGGCTCGAACGGGGTGCAGGTGCCGTCAGGCTCGACTTTGTAATCCCCCGACGCCACCCAGACCTCGCCTTGATATTCCAGCCGCACCTGGGCCGAGCCCAGCACATGGCCGGCGGGGTGAAAGCTCAAGGTCACGCCATGATGCGACAGGCGTTCGCCGTAGGGCAGGGTTTGCAGGTTGATGTCCTGGCCCAGGCGTGAACGCAGAATGCCTTCGCCGGGTGCCGCTGCCAGGTAGTGTTGGTTGCCGCTGCGGGCATGGTCGCCGTGGGCGTGGGTGATGACCGAACGTTCCACCGCACGCCACGGGTCGATGTAGAAATCCCCGGGCGGACAGTACAAGCCTTCGGGGCGGGCAATGACAAGATCCATGCGGTCACCGGAGCGATGGGCTTGTCAGGTAGAGGCGAGGGTAAGGGGAGAAGTTCTATCGGATTTTCGGGGGGCAGGATCGGGTGATGGGATGGACAAATGTGGCGAGGAAATCTAGCAAAACGTCGCCCCGCCCCGCTGGCCTGTGGGACTGTAGGAGCTGACGAGTGCAACGAGGCTGCGATCTTTCCCCTGATGCTTGAATCTCAAGCGAAAGATCAAAAGATCGTCCGAACGCGGCCCGAGCCTTCGGCAGCTCCTACAGGGCAATGAACAGCCTGCTGTTATTTGCCAGGCACCAGGGTCAACCGCGACTTGCCATAGCCCCGATCGAAATTCTGCGATTGCAACGGCAGGCTCTGGTACTGCCCCTTGATCCATGGATCGATGCCATTGGCGTAGTTCGGGCTGACCGGGTTGCCGGACTGTCCGGCACCATCCTGGATCATCAACGGTTCAGGCTGGCCGAAGTCGATGATAAAGCGCATGGCTGGCGCCAGGGTGGTGTTGAAGTCCTGCCCCTCAGCGAACGCTGCGGTGTTGAGCGTGCTGGCGTCGCCACCGGCCGGCAGCGGGCCGCGTACGATCTGGCTGTTGCTGTTCTTCCACGCGTAGCGATGCAACTGGCCCCACTGCCAAGCCTTGCGATCACCGCCCAACTGGCTTTCACCGGCGCTGATGGTGGCGGCCAGGCTGCGGGCGAGGATGACGGCCTTGTCTTCTTTCTGAGGTGTGCGCACATCGTCCCAGAACGGGCTGTCTTCACGCCCCAGCAGATGATCGGCCTGGGCCGAGTAGGACAATTGGCCGTTGGCGACCAGCGCCTTCCACGCCGGGCTGCTGTCCGGGCCCAGTTCGTCGAGGAAAATCTGCTTCATGCTTTCCTGCAGGAACAGCTCATAGATCGCCGCGTCGGCGGAGGTCGGGCTGAGCCGGCCATCAAATGCCATCAAGCGAGTGTAGGCCTCGCGGGCCTTGGCCCGGTCAGCCACCGGCAGGGCTTCGATCGCCTGTTTGAGCGGCTGGGCCATGCCCGGTGCTTCGAAGACTTTCTTGAGCTTGGCCGCGAACGTCGTGCCTTGGTCATATTGCATGGCGGTCAGGCTGCGAGTGTCGTGCTTGCCCGCGCCGGCCAGCTCGGCCATGCGTTCGCCACGCTCCGGTGCGGCCCACGAGTTGGACAGCTGCATGCCATAGCCGTGTGGGATGACCCGTTGGTTGGCCGTGCCAAGCCAGCCCTGGGCCGGGTCCTGATCATAAGGGTGCAGCATCGGGTCGGCGTAACCGTCCCAATCGTAGCGACCGTCCCAACCCGGCGACGGCAACAGGCCTTCGCCTTCACGGCGGTTTGGATAGCGACCGGTGACTTGCCAGCCGATATGGCTGGCGTCGGCAAATACCAGGTTCACCGCCATGGCGCGGATTTCCCGGCTGGCGTCGGAGGCTTTCTCGACGGTCTGCGCCCGGGACAGGTCGAAGAAGGCATCCAAAGTCTTGTCGTCGCTCAAGCTCGGCGTCTGCAAGGCCAGGCCAAAGCCGTTGGCCATGGCCGGGCCCTGGGCGCTGTTGAGCAGCGGGCCGTGACGGGTCTCGAACACCGCTTCACGAATCGGCCGCTGGCCTTTGATGAAATAGGTTTCGTTGCGCACGATCGCTGGCTGCCATTTGCCGTTGACCTCATAGGACAGGCTGTTGCCCTGGCGGCGGATTTTTTCCAGGAACAGATCCTGGTTGTCCCCCAGTACGCTGGTCATGCTCCAGGCCACTTTGCCGTTGAACCCGGCCAGGATCATCGGGATCCCCGCCACGGAAATCCCGGCCGCCTGGTACTTGGGTGCGCGGATCTGTACGGGGCTCCACAGCCCCGGCATGCCCAGCGGCCCATGGCTGTCGCTGGCCAACAGGCTCTTGCCGCTGCGGCTGCGTTGCGGCGCGATGGCCCAGTTACTCGAAGACGCAGCGCTCAAAAGGTTCAGCTCGGCCAACTGGCTGGTGGCCTTGCTGATCTCGTTCAGGCCCGGAATCTGGCCATTGAGTCGCAAGCCCTGGAGTTTGTCGGCCTCGGCCATGGGCAGTGGTTCGTCTGGATAGGACGGGCTCAGCCAGGCGAGTTTGTCATTGGTGACGGTCTGGGCCAGTACCAGGCTGGCGATTTCTTCCGGCAGGTTGGCTGACTGGCTGAAATTCAGCAGGCAGAACATCAGCGCCGAGTCTTCCGGTTTCCAGTATTCGGGTTTGTAGCCGGTGGCGGCCAGGTCCGACGGCAACTTGTCGCGGTAGCGGAACAGGTAGGCGTTGACGCCGCGGGCATAGACTTCGAAGAAGCGCTTGAGCCGTGGCGAAGATGCCTTGTACAGCTCGTCGGCGTTTTTCTTCAGGTTGACGGCGCGCATGTAGCGGTCGACGTCCAGCCGTTCGGCGCCGGACATCTCTGCCAGCCGCCCCTGGGCCAGTAGGCGCAGGGTCACCATCTGGGTGATGCGATCGCTGGCGTGGACGTAGCCGAGGGTGAACAGGGCGTCATGGAAGCTGTTGCTTTCGATCAGCGGCATGCCCGTGGCATTGCGCCGGACCGAGACGTTCTGCGCCAGCCCCTTGAGCGGTTGCACACCGGAAGTCGGTGGGACAGTGTCCTGGGCATTCCAGGTCTGGCATCCGCTCAAGCCGAGCACACTGGCCACTGCGGCGGCAACGCCGAGCCGGGGGATAACGGAAATAGAGGCTGGCGAGGCCATGGCAAAGCTCCTGCGGGAGGGGGGGTGGCACCAATAAAGGCGCTACGTTAGTGAGCAGGAGGGGGCCGCGCAAGCGGGGCGAGGGTTATTTGTTGGTTTGGCGATGAAACTCCGGGGCTGGGGCATCGCTTTTGCTCGAAGGCTTGCCTGTAGGAAGAGGTGATGCTCAAGTGTGGAAGATTCAGTGATCGAGAAGAGAAAACTGGTATGGAGCTACAACACAACGCAGCGCTGATCCTCATCGATCAACAAAAAGGCATCCTTCATCCCAGACTCGGCCCTCGCAACAATCCCGAGGCAGAGCTGCGCATGCTCGAGCTACTGGCTTTATGGCGACACACGGCACGACCGGTGATTCACGTCCACCACTTGTCCCGCTCGCCGGACTCGGTGTTCTGGCCGGGGCAGTCGGGCGTGGAGGTCCAGCCACGGTTCGAACCGCTGGCGGGGGAAGGGCTGGTGCAGAAACAAGTACCGGATGCGTTCAGTGGCACGCGCCTGGAGGAAGACCTGCGCAGGGCGGGCATCGGGCAACTGGTGATCGTCGGCGTGGCGACGCACAACTCGGTGGAGTCCACGGCGCGTACGGCCGGCAACCTGGGATTCGACACGTGGGTGGTCGAGGATGCCTGCTTTACCTTCGACAAGAGCGATTACTTCGGCAACGCCCGTTCGGCGGCCGACGTGCATGCCATGTCCCTGGGCAACTTGCATGGCGAGTATGCGACGGTGGTTGCTGTGAAGCGGATTTTGCAGGCGGGCTGACAGACAGGTGCTGAATGTGCCGGCCTCATCGCGAGCAGGCTCGCTCCCACATTGATTCTTCGCAAATCTCCTGTGGGAGCGAGCTTGCTCGCGATGACGGTCTAGCAGGCGAAAAGGTTTTTCGCCCGGACCCTCAAGCCCCGTGGCACTTCTTGAATTTCTTGCCATTGCCGCACGGGCAAGGGTCGTTGCGGCCGACATCCTTCAGGGCGTTGCGCACCGGTTCCTGGTGGGCGTGGCCGCAGTTCGGACCGTGGACATGGCCGTGGTCATGATCGTGATGATGGTCGTGATCGTGGTTGCAATCAGGGCCATGGACGTGGGGTTGTTGGGTCATCGGGGTTACTCCGCAATAAAATCGGCGGCGATTATCACGCCATTGCGTTCCAGGTGCACGTAGTGAGCGATGAATAATCCGGTTTCCAGCTCACCTTCCAGACGATAGGGGATCTGTTCCCGGGGTTTCTCCAGCAACTTCACCACCTGCCGCACCTGCGGCCACAGGTTGGTGCGGATCGGCACCTTGAAGTAGGCGCTGTGCCGGGGGCTCACGGTGAACCAGTGTTCATGCTCACCTTCGGTCAGCAACAGGTCGCCCAGGTGGATGCGGTATGTCAGGCCGCGAACGGTCAGGTCGCTGTCGCCGGGGTTATCGACGCGAAAGTGCAGCATGAACTTCTGTTCCAGCAGCCGGGCCCGCACCACCTCGACCTTGACCAGGTGCACCTGTGGTTCAGGGGCTTCTTCACCTTGCCAGGACGCGCAACCGCCGAGCCCGACGAACAGCAGCAGGCAGGTGATGCGCAGCAGGAGTGATGTGGCGGTCATGTCCGAGCCTCTGGTTTACCCCCAGTCTAGCCCCATGGGCCGATGGATGAGTGTCGGACATTTGCGAGATCAACGATTGAAGTAGCCGGCGCAGCACTTTTTGAATTTATGCCCGCTACCGCAAGGGCAGCCGTCGTTGCGGCCGGTCTTGACCGGTACGGTCGGGTCGATGAAGTACCAGCGCCCGCTGTTCTGTACGAAGGAGGACTGCTCGCGGTGGCTGTGCTCGCCCTGGCCGTCGTGCCAGCGTGCCGTGAACGTGACAAAGGCGTGTTCCGGTTGACCACCGAGCACTTCGCTGCTTTCCACTTCCAGCCCCAACCAGGTGCTGTTGGCGCTCCACTCGCTGATCGACTGGCGATCGAGGCCTGGCTGCTGGGCGGGCAGGGTGGTGGCGACCAGGTAATCAACCAGCCCCAGCACATAGGCGCTGTAGCGCGAGCGCATCAAGGCTTCGGCGCAGGGCGCCGGGTGACCGTCGTGGTAGTGGCCGCAGCAGGCGTCCAGTGGGTTTCCACTGCCGCAGGGGCAAATGGGTGTGTGCGGGCTTGTGTTCACGGTTACCACCAGTATTTTCCAAAATTTTCCGGGTTGGCCCAAAAGCGCGAGTTGAGCCAGTCGGGGACCTGTTTGTATTCAAGCAGATCGTAGGTAAACAGGGTCAGGACCTGATCTTCGCGCTGGAATCGCTCGCTGGCTTGCAGGGCCAGGGAAAAAAAGTCCGTCTCTTGCCAGCCGCAGGCGTTGAGGTCTGCCAGCACGGCGATGCGGCTGGCATTGAGATTGCGGATGCCACCCAACAGGTTCAGACCCTCGCGCTTGGGCAAATGCTCCAGGCAATCGAGCGCCAGGGCCAGGTCAAAACGCCGCGCCGCCACCTCCGCCGGCAGTGCGCCGGGGCTGGCGTGGACCACTTCGGTGTCGGGATGGGCCTGCTGGAATGCTTCGAGCGCGGGAAAGCCGCTGGCACCGATCAATAGCAGTTTTTGCGGGGCATAACGGTCAAGCACGGCCGCCAAGGCTTGCTGGGGCGTACGCGCAGAAATGGCAACGGTCATCGAAGTTCCTCAGTCAGAACCACCACGATAGCCTGCCCGGACATCGTGGCCTAGAGCGGTTTGTCCCTGAACGTGCGGAATCTTCGCAAACACGGGGCGAAAACCCGCGATTACTCAGGCTGGCGCAGATTCGAAGACGGGTCTTTACTCCCCTGAATCGGCGACAAGCCGATCCCTCAAGGAGAAAACCGATGAGCATAGTTCGGACAGCGTTACCCCTGGTTCTGCTAACCAGTGTGTTGACTGGTTGCGCAGGTTTGCAGAAAACCGACTGGCCGACCTGTGCCGCCGTCGGCGGTGTGATCGGCGCAGGCTTGGGCGCCACCGAAAGTAGTTCCTGGGCTGGCGGCGGCGCGTTGTTCGTCGGTGGCATGGCGGCGGCTTATTGCTGGGTACACGGCGATGGCGATGAAGACGGCGATGGCGTGCCGGACAGCCGCGACAAGTGCCCGGGCACACCGAAGGGCGTGCAGGTCGATGCCGACGGTTGCCCACCTCCCGCACCACCGCCAATGGCTGAAGAGCCTCCAGTGGTCAAGGAAGAAACCATCGTGATCCGCGACGTGCACTTTGAGTTCAACAAAGCCACGCTGACCCCGGCCGACAAAAATGTCCTGAGCGGCGTTGCGACCCGGCTGAAACAGGAAACGTCCACCACGCAACTGCGGGTCACCGGCCATACCGACAGTGTCGGCAGCGATGCCTACAACCAACGGTTGTCGGAGAAACGGGCCAACTCGGTGGTGCAGTACCTGGTCGACAACGGCGTACCGCGTGCCAGTTTTGTCTCGGTGTCCGGCGCCGGTGAGAGCCAGCCGGTGGCCGATAACAAGACCGCCGACGGCCGCGCAATGAACCGTCGCACGGAAATCAAGATAAACCGTTGAAACCCTTGCCATCCGCGGCTTGTGGAGTTGCGGATGCGGGTCTTTACTCCTGTGTGACCGGTATGGGCCGGTGACACAGGAGCCTTCATCATGAACGTTCTAATCAGGGCCGCCTTACCGGTACTGCTGGCGAGCAGTCTGTTGTCCGGTTGCGCCACTCACAGCGACGGCAGCGCACCTCTCAATCAACGCACCTGGCCAATCTGTAGCCTGATCGGCGGCCTGGTCGGTGGCGGGTTGGGGGCCATTGAAAGCAGCGGTTGGGCCGCCGGTGGCGCCGCGTTGGGGCTGCTGGGCGGTGGTTTGATCTGCTACGCCCAGGATGGCGATGAAGACGACGACGGGGTGTTCGACCGCCGCGACCGTTGCCCTGATACACCGGCCAATACCCCTGTCGAACATCACGGTTGCCCGGTGCCGCAATACCCGGCCAGTGCCCCACCTGTGGAGCCTGAAGCACCGGCTAGCGAGGTCATCACCCTCAACGATGCCGGCAAGGTACTGTTCGATTTCGACAAATCCGACCTCACCGCAGAAGCTCGAAGCCAGCTCGATGGGCTGATGGGCAAGCTCAGCCATGCCAATGTCGCCAGCATCCGGGTCGTGGGTCACACCGACAGTGTCGGCAGTGATGCCTATAACCAGGGGCTGTCTGAACGTCGGGCCAGCAGCGTCGTGGAGTATTTGCTGACCCAGGGGCTGGCCCCCGACAAACTCACCAGCGAAGGCAAAGGCGAAAGCGAGCCGGTGGCCGACAATGAGACCGACGAAGGACGGGCGCAGAACCGTCGGGTCGAGCTGCATATCCAGCGTTGAAGCGCGGGCCAGGGCTACCGGGTCGTCGGGAAGGCGAGCCGGGGCTCAGGTTAGATTAAATTTGCCTGACCCTCTGGCTTATCCTGCGCGCAAGCCGTTACTGTGCGCGCAAAGAATAATTCCCGATCAGGGGGGCATATGAAGGTGTTTTGGGGGCTGGGGCGCTTGCTGACCCTGTTGTTCTGGCTGGTGGTGCTGGTCAATCTGGTCGTGCCGTTCGTCCATCCGCTGCATCTGCTGGTCAACGTCGCCGGCGCGTTTTTGCTGGTGCTCCATGTGCTGGAACTGCTGTTGTTCAGGGCCAGTTTCCGTGGCCGCCCCGCGCCAGGTCGTGATCGCCTCAGAGTGCTGCTGTTCGGTATCTTCCATTTGCAAACCCTCCCGACCGCGCCAGAGGCTTCCCATGCGTAAATTGTGTCTGCTCGCCGCACTCGTATGCCCGTGGGCTTCGGCCCAGGTGGTCCAGGTCGAAAGCCATTCGTTGATGCGCCTGCCCAACACCACCAGCACCCTGGCCCTCGAGCGACTGGACGTGGCCGACTACGGCACGCTGCTGGTGCCTTCCAATGTCACTGAACTGACCATCGATCAATTGCACCTGGGACGTGAGGCGCGGATCGCCATCGTGCCGGCGCAGCAGGTATTGGAAATGAAAGTGGCCCAGGCTGAGCTGGCCGAGGGCAGCCAGATCACTTCACGCGGCGCACCGGGTACCTATACCAAGGCCGCGCGGCCTGGGCGCGATCTCAACCTGCGTTTCAATGCCTTGAATGCGCCGCTGTTGTCGGTGGATGCCCGCGGTGGTACCGGTGCGCCGGGTTTCGTCGGTCTTGACGGCGCCAATGGCCAGGCGCCGGGTTGCACCTGGGGTTCGGCCGGTCGCGGGGCCGACGGCAGCAATGGCAGCGATGGCCAGCCGGGTGCGGCCGGTGCGCTGGTACGCCTTGAACTGCCCCGCGCCTATCCTGCCGAGCAGATCAAAGTGACGGTGGACGGCGGTGCCGGTGGCGCGGCGGGGCACGGCGGCAAACCCGGGGCGGGAGGCAAGGCCAAGGGCTGCCTGGTCTATACCGCTGACGGCGGCAAAAGCGGTCGTCCTGGCGCTGACGGTCAGCCTGGGCCTGCCGGAGCGGCTGGGGTGGTAACGGTGCAGCGGTTCTGAAGAAAAACCTGATCTGAACCTGTGGGAGCGAGCTTGCTCGCGATAGTGGTATGTCAGTCACATAAGGCTGACTGATCCACCGCTATCGCGAGCAAGCTCGCTCCCACAGGGTCTTGTACAATCTTTTCAGAACATCGGTCGCGCCGCGCCAATCGCCACCACCAGCAAGCCGATCAACAGGTTGATCCCCACCAACCGCCGAATCTTCCCCAGCACCGCCGCACCCGCCGGCCAGTCCTGCGCCGTCACGGCGCTACGCAATGCCGGCAGCTGCAGGCCTTGGATGCGGATAAACAGCGCTGTCATCACCACGTACAACCCCATCATCACCTGCACGTACCGCGGCGCGGTTTCGAAACCGGCGAAGCGCACATGGATCAGGCCTACACCGCTGATCGGTAAAAGCACCACGGCGACCCAGACCCAGACGAAAAAACGCTGAAACACTTCTACCCACAGCTTGAGCCGGGCAGGGCCCTCAAGCGCCGTCATTGCGGCGGGGCGCAGGATCATCCAGGCGAAAAACATGCCGCCGACCCAGACCAGGGCCGCCAGTAAATGCAGGGTGTAGACGAGGGCAAAGGGTGTCATTGGGTTACTCCGTTCTGCGCAGGATTCATTAGCGGGGTATGATAGCCGCCGATCCGAACCACTGAAAATTTATCCAGCGTTTTTAGCGCCCGACCATACATGATCAGCACCGAACTCAAAACCACGATCCAGGGCGCCTATTCGCGTTTTCTCGAAGCCAAGAGCCTCAAGCCGCGATATGGCCAGCGCCTGATGATTGCCGAAGTGGCAAAAGTCCTGGGTGACATCGACACCGACGACGAAGGTCGGCGCAGTGGCGAGCCCGCTATCGTGGCGGTGGAGGCCGGCACCGGTACCGGCAAGACCGTGGCCTACAGCCTGGCGGCGATTCCCACTGCCAAGGCCGCCGGCAAACGCCTGGTGATCGCCACGGCCACCGTCGCCCTGCAGGAGCAGATCGTCTACAAGGACCTGCCCGACCTGATGCGCAATAGCGGGCTGAATTTCACGTTCGCGCTGGCCAAGGGCCGTGGGCGCTACATGTGCCTTTCCAAGCTCGACATGTTGCTCCAGGAAGGCCACGCGCAGACCGCCACGGCCCAGTTGTTCGAAGAAGAAGGCTTCAAGATTGAAGTCGATGAGGCCAGCCAGAAGCTGTTCACCAGCATGATCGAGAAGCTGGCCGGCAATAAATGGGACGGCGACCGCGACAGCTGGTCCACGGCCCTGGAAGACGCCGACTGGTCCCGCCTGACCACCGATCATAGCCAGTGCACCAACCGGCATTGCCCGAACTTCGGCCAGTGCGCCTTCTACAAGGCTCGCGAAGGCATGGGCAAGGTCGACGTCATCGTCACCAACCACGACATGGTGCTGGCCGACCTGGCCCTGGGCGGTGGTGCGGTGCTGCCGGACCCGCGCGACACGATCTACGTGTTCGACGAAGGTCACCACCTGCCGGACAAGGCCATCGGCCATTTCGCCCATTACACCCGGCTGCGCTCCACCGCCGACTGGCTGGAAACCACTGCCAAGAACCTCACCAAACTGTTGGCCCAGCATCCATTGCCGGGCGACCTGGGCAAGTTCATCGAGCAAGTGCCGGAGCTGGCGCGGGAAATCAAGACGAACCAGCAGTTCATGTTCACCGCTTGCGAGCAGGTGGCCGACTTCAAGCCCGGCGAAGACGTCGAGGGCCGCGAGCGGCCACGCCATCGGTTTGTCGGCGGGGTGATCCCCGAGCACATGCGCGAAATGGGCATCGAGCTCAAGAAAGGTTTCGCACGCCTGACCGACCTGTTCACGCGCCTGACCGACCTGCTCAAGGAAGGCATGGATGGCGAGGTCAACATCGGAATCGCCAGCAACCAGGCCGAGGAGTGGTACCCGCTGTTTGGCAGCCTGTTGTCCCGCTCACAAGGCAACTGGGAACTGTGGACGGCCTTCACCGCCGAAGACCCGGAAGACAACCCGCCAATGGCGCGGTGGCTGACCCTGGCCGAAAGCGGTTCGCTGTTCGATATAGAGGTCAATGCCAGCCCGATCCTGGCGGCGGAAATGCTGCGTCGCAACCTGTGGAACGTGGCCTATGGCGCGCTGGTGACGTCCGCCACGCTGACCGCCCTGGGCACGTTCGACCGCTTCCGCATGCGCGCCGGCCTGCCGAAGAAAGCCGTGACCGCCGTGGTCCCGAGCCCCTTCCACCACGCCGACGCCGGCGTGCTGCGGGTGCCGGACCTCAAGGCCGATCCGCGGGATGCCGCTGCCCACACGGCGGCGATCATCCGCGACCTGCCGGAACTGGTGGAAGGCTCACGGGGCACCCTGGTGCTGTTTTCCTCGCGCAAACAGATGCAGGACGTGTTCGATGGCCTTGACCGTGACTGGCGCAAGCAGGTGTTCATCCAGGGCAACCTGTCGAAGCAGGAAACCCTGAACAAACACAAGGCGCGGGTCGATGGTGGGGATTCCAGCGTGCTGTTCGGCCTGGCGAGTTTTGCCGAAGGCGTGGACTTGCCCGGTGCCTATTGCGAGCACGTGGTGATTGCCAAGATTCCGTTCTCGGTCCCCGATGACCCGGTGGAAGCCGCGCTGGCCGAGTGGATCGAAGCCCGAGGCGGCAACCCGTTCATGGAAATTTCCGTACCGGACGCTTCGCTGAAGCTGGTCCAGGCGTGTGGCCGCCTGCTGCGCACCGAGGAAGACCGCGGCACCATCACCTTGCTCGACCGCAGGCTGGTAACCCAGCGCTATGGCAAGGCGATCCTCAACGCGCTGCCGCCGTTTCGGCGGGAGATTTCCTGAGGCTGCTGCGATTTCACGGTGAAGCAATGTATTTGTGGGAGCAAGGCTGCCCGCGATGAAGGCACCTGAGTTTCAGAAAGACCTCGCGGGCCTCATCGCGGGCAAGCCTTGCTCCCACAGGTTCTTCTTGCCTCGGTGGGCATGCTTAGCCAGCCGTCTTGCGACGGTTCCCAAAAACCCTAATGGCTGAAACAATGCCTGCCACCTTAAAAGTGTTTGTTTCAAGGGAGTTACGGGTGCAGATTCAAGGCCATTATGAACTTCAGTTCGAGGCGGTGCGTGAAGCGTTCGCGGCGCTGTTCGATAATCCCCAGGAGCGCGGCGCGGCGTTGTGCATCCAGGTGGGTGGTCGCACGGTAATCGATCTGTGGGCCGGTACCGCCGACAAGGATGGCCATGAAGCCTGGCACAGCGACACCATCGCCAACCTGTTTTCCTGCACCAAGACCTTCACCGCCGTCACCGCCCTGCAACTGGTGGCCGAAGGCAAGTTGCAGCTGGATGCCCCGGTAGCCCGCTATTGGCCCGAGTTTGCCGCCGCCGGCAAGCAATCCATTACCCTGCGTCAGTTGCTCTGCCATCAGGCCGGGCTGCCGGCGCTGCGTGAATTGCTGCCGCCCGAAGCGCTTTATGACTGGCAAGCCATGGTCGATGCCCTGGCCGCCGAAGCACCTTGGTGGACGCCGGGCGAGGGTCACGGTTATGCCGCGATCACCTATGGCTGGCTGATCGGCGAGCTGCTGCGAAGGGCTGATGGGCGTGGTCCGGGTGAGTCCATCGTGGCCCGTGTGGCCAAGCCGTTGGGCCTGGATTTTCATGTTGGCCTGGCCGACGAGGAGTTTCATCGCGTGGCCCACATCGCCCGTGGCAAAGGTAACGTCGGCGATGCCGCGGCCCAACGCCTGCTGCAGGTGACGATGCGCGAGCCCACGGCCATGACCACCCGGGCCTTCACCAACCCGCCGTCGATCATGACCAGTACCAACAAATCGGAGTGGCGGCGCATGCAGCAACCGGCGGCCAACGGCCACGGTAACGCCCGTAGCCTGGCCGGGTTCTATGCGGGGCTGCTGGATGGCAGCCTGCTGGAAGGTGAAATGCTCGATGAACTGACTCGCCAGCACAGCTTCGGCGAGGATAAGACTTTGTTGACCCAGACCCGTTTCGGCCTGGGTTGCATGCTCGACCAGCCGGATGTGCCGAATGCGACCTACGGCCTCGGCCCACGGGCGTTCGGTCATCCGGGGGCCGGGGGCTCCTTGGGTTTTGCCGACCCGGAACATGATGTGGCTTTTGGCTTCGTGACCAACACGCTCGGGCCTTACGTATTGATGGACCCGCGCGCGCAGAACCTTGCGAAGGTACTTGCCACTTGTCTATAAAACGCCATTGAAGGCGGCGGGCACCGGAACCTCGGGGCCTTTTCAGTTTCCAAGCGACTGTTTATGCGGCCAAAACATGGCCTTTATTTTCCATTTACATCATTTTGTGGATATCCAATGTCATCGAATAAAACCCTCGCTCTGGCGCTGTGCTTCGCTATCACCGGTTGCGCACAAACCCCACAAAATGATGCCGAAGGCGGCAGTAGCTGGTGGTCGTTCGGCTCTTCCGACAAGGTCGTGGCCAAGGACACGGCGCCAGCGGCGCCTCTGAAACCGGCCGCCGTCGCACCGCAAGCCAAGGCGGAGAGCGCCACCCACTGGTGGTGGCCGTTCTCTTCCGATGATGCTGCCGACGTTGCGAAGAAAGATGACGTCAAGCCCCAGGACAAGCCTGAAGCCAAGGCGCCGGCCGTTGCCAAGGCCGAAGCCGAAAGCAACGGCAAGTGGTGGTGGCCGTTTGGCGGCAAGGATCAGGAAACCGCCAAGGCGGTGCCGATGCCCGATCCGAAAGTCACCCAGGCCTGGCTCGACGACTACGAGCCGAAGCTGCGCACGGCTATCCAGGACAGCAAGCTCCAACTCGAGCGCCGCGACAACGTGCTGGTGGTCACCGCGCCCGTGGACGGCTCCTTCAACCCGGACCGTCCGGCCATGCTGCTGCCCGTGACCCTAGGGCCGTTCACCCGCGTGGCGAAGATCCTTGAAGCCGACCCCAAGACCGCCGTGCTGATCCTCGGCCACGCCGACACCTCGGGCGCCGCACCTGCGAACCTGAAGCTCAGCCAGGAGCGTGCCCAGTCCGTGGCGGCGATTTTCCGTCTCAGCGGTCTGCAACGTGATCGCCTGATGCTGCGCGGCATGGGCGCAGTGGCGCCACGTGCGGCCAACGACAGTGTGGAAGGGCGTGCCTTGAACCGTCGCGTGGAACTGCTGGTCACGCCGGCCAACACCATGGTTGCGCTGCTGAGTAAATACAACATGCCAGCCCCCGCACCAGTGACGCTGGTGGCGGCCCAGGACGTGAAGCCCGTGGCCCCGGCCCCAGCGCCTGCGGCGAAAAAAGCCGTGACCCCGACCAGCAAAAAAGCACCGGCCAAAAAAGCCGTGGCCAAGGCACCTGCCAAGAAAGCCCCTGCCAAGGCCACTACCCCGGCGAAGAAAACCCAACCGGCCAAAGCCGCCACCGATACCAAGAAAGTCGCGGCCGCCGATACCCCCAAGCAGTGATGGGCTAACCACAAGGAACGCGCCATGACCCAACCGCTGGCTGATATGCGCCGCGACTACACCCGCGATGGCTTGACCGAGGCGCAAGCTCCGGCCGAGCCGTTTGCACTGTTCCACCAATGGTTCGCCGACGCGGTGAAAACCGAACAGGCCCCGGTGGAGGCCAACGCCATGACCTTGGCGACGGTGGATGCAGAAGGGCGCCCGCATTGCCGGATCCTGCTGCTCAAGGGCCTGGATGCCCTGGGTTTCACGTTCTTCACCAACTACGACAGCGCCAAGGGCCAGCAATTGGCCGCGAATCCATTCGCGGCCATGACGTTTTTCTGGCCGGCCCTGGAGCGCCAGGTGCGCATCGAGGGCAAAGTGGTGAAGGTCACCGCGCAGGAGTCGGACGCGTATTATCAGGTTCGCCCGCTAGGCAGCCGCCTCGGCGCCTGGGCTTCACCCCAGAGCCGAGTGATTTCAGGGCGCGCTGAGCTGGACGACTTGCTCAAGGCCACCGAACAACGCTTCAGCGACAGCCAACCGCACTGCCCGGAACATTGGGGCGGTTATCGTTTGCTGCCCGAGCGCATCGAGTTCTGGCAGGGGCGTCCGAGCCGCCTGCACGATCGCCTCAACTACCGCCTGCAAGGGGCGAACTGGACGCGCGAGCGTCTGGCGCCTTAACTTTCTGGGTAACCTGCCGCAGCGGTTTTAAGCCATTGCGGCAAGTCCCGGCGCTTGACCCCTTGCTCCCGGGCGCGGGCCAATTGTTGCAGCATGTAGGTCTTTTTCTGCTCATCCTGCCCCGCCAGGGACAGCGCCAGGTCGCGGTCCATCCAGCGTTTGATTCGTACGTACAGCCACCAGTGGAAGTACAAACCGGCCACGGTGACCGCGACGATGATGAAATAATCCATGAAAATCCCCGGGTTGATGACGCAGGTTTCGGAAATTGGCGCTACTGTTTGGTGAATTTTTCGGGTGCGCCTGTATCCCACCTGAATGAAAACAATTTTATCCCGGCGAGGCCGTGACAGGCGTCAAGCTGCGGAGTTTAATGAATCCCTGTCTTTTGGAGTTGATGCTATGCGTAAGTCTGTTTTGCTGGTTGCTTCCTTTTCCACGATGGCGATGTTGCTCACTGGCTGTCAGTCGAGCCTGACCGGTGACTCCTACTCCCGTGACGAAGCGCGTCGCGTGCAGACGATTCGCATGGGGACCATCGAGTCCTTGCGCCCTGTGAAGATCGAAGGCACCAAGACCCCAATCGGCGGTGCGGCCGGTGCGGTGGTCGGTGGTGTCGGTGGCAGCGCCATCGGTGGTGGCCGTGGCAGCATCGTCGCCGCTGTGATTGGCGCGGTGGCTGGTGGCCTGATTGGTTCTGCGACTGAGGAAGGCCTGACCCGTACCCAGGGTGTGGAAATCACCGTTCGTGAAGATGACGGTAGCATGCGCGCCTATGTGCAGCAGGTTCAGGAGAACGAGGTGTTCCGTGTGGGTGAGCGGGTTCGTATTTCCACTGTGGATGGTACGAGTCGCGTATCGCACTAAGCTTGAGTCGGTAAGAGAAAACGGCGCTTATTCCGGGAATGGAAAGCGCCGTTTTTTTATGGGGTTGGATTGGATTGGGTACATATCCGTTGCTGTGGTAACGGCCACTTAGGGTTCCGCCCTGACGGCGGCTCACTTTTGAAAAGCGCAAAAGTAACCAAAACGCTCTTGCCCCACCACTCGGTGCCTCGCCTAGGCTCGGCATGCCTGAACGAAGGCCTTGCTCCGTGGGCCCGCCGCGAAGGGCCATCCATGGCCCAGCGCGGCTACCTCGGCATCCATGCCGAGGTGCCCACTGCGCAAGGCCTTCGTTCAGCCATCGTGGTTAACGGGGCGCCCCAGATCAAAAACAGAACCGAGGCGGCCTGATAGCCGACCTGGTTCTGGGTGGGACCGTGTTTCTCCTGTGGGAGCGGGCTCCGGGTGCACACGAATAGGGCGCCTGCTGAAGATCCAATGTGGGAGCGAGCCTGCTCGCGATGGCGGTGGTTCAGTTACATGGATGCTGGGCTTGCTGGCCTCATCGCGAGCAAGCTCGCTCCCACAGGAAAAACGCGGTCCCACCCAGAACCAGGTCGGCTACTAGGCACGCCTCGTGGCGGACGTTGATCTCGGCGCCCCGTTAACCACGCTGGCCGAACGCAGGCATTGCGCAGTGGGTATCCCGGCATGGATGCCGGGATAGCCGCGCTGGGCCATGGATGGCCCTTCGCGGCGGGCCCACGGAGCAATGCCGGAGTGAGGGCACACCGAGCCTAAGCGAGGTGCCAAGTGGTGGGGCAGAAGCGCTTTGCTTACTTTCGCGCTTTTCGAAAGTGAGCCGCCGTCAGGGCGGAACCCTAAGTGGCCGTTACCGCAGAAACGGATATACACACCATTCCTTAACCTCCCATGGCTCTCAAGACGCTAACGCAGAAGCAAGGATCAACCAGGCAATGCAGGCTGCTTGCGACTGGCCGCCGCCGTCACCGCATAACCCAACAACGCCGCCAGTATCGAACCAGTGAGAATCCCCATCCGGTCCATGCCCGCATAGTCGCTGACACCCGGCTCAAACGCGAGGGAGCCAACGAACAGGCTCATAGTGAACCCGATACCGCACAGGATCGCCACCCCCAATACCTGGCCCCAGTTGGCGCCAAGGGGCAGGCTGGCGATGCCGACTTTCACGGCCAGCCAGGTCAGGCCGAAGACGCCGACGGTCTTGCCCAGCAACAGGCCGATGGCAATGCCCATTGGCACATGATGGGTGAAGCTTTCGACGGTGACGCCGCTCAGGGACAAGCCGGCGTTGGCGAAGGCGAACAGCGGCAGGATGCCATAGGCCACCCAGGGATGCAGGGCATGTTCCAGGGTGAGCAGGGGCGAAGTCTCGGCGTTTTTCGTGCGCAGCGGGATGCAGAACGCGAGGGTTACCCCGGCCAGGGTGGCATGGACACCGCTCTTGAGCACGCAGACCCACAGAATCAGGCCCACAACCATGTAGGGCCCGAGCTTGACCACGCCCATCCGGTTCATCGCCACCAGTGCGGCGATGCAGGTTGCCGCCAGTATGAGCGACAGGCTGGACAGGGCGCCGGAGTAAAAGATCGCGATGATGATAATGGCGCCCAGGTCGTCGATGATCGCCAGGGTCATCAGGAACAGCTTGAGCGACACCGGCACCCGCTTGCCCAGCAAGGCCAGCACGCCGAGGGCGAACGCGATGTCGGTGGCCGTCGGAATTGCCCAGCCGGCGAGGGCGGGAGGATTGTCGCGGTTGAGGAACCAGTAGATCAGCGCCGGCACTACCATGCCGCCAATCGCTGCTGCACCGGGCAAGACGATTTGCGACGGTTTCGACAGTTGCCCGCCGAGGACCTCTCGCTTGACTTCGAGGCCGATGAGCAGGAAGAACATCGCCATCAAGCCGTCGTTGATCCACAGCAACAAGGGTTTGGCGATCTTCAACGCGCCGACCTGGGCGACCACCGGCGTGTCCAGCAGACCGTTATACAGCCAGGACAGCGGTGAATTATTGATGGCCAGGGCCAGCAGGGCGGCGGCGATCAGCAGCAGGCCGCTGGCAGCCTCCAGTTGGAAAAAACGTGTCAGAGAATTACGTAGAGCCACGATCGCTCTCCATTCATTGAATCAAAAGATGGCACACCCTAACCCGTACTGTTAGTTGTTAAAACAAAAGTTATATTCTTTTTTGTTATATGTCGTTACAACGCTTGCTCCACGCAGTCAGGCAGTTATGGGCCATATTGGACCTTAGCTGTACCTGTGCGCGATGTCGGTTTTTTCCTAAGCTTGCGACTGGTTTTTCCGAGACCACGTTGCGCCTGCATGACCATCAGCTTTCCCCGCGTCGAACCGAGCCAGTGAGAAAACAACATGAACGACCATCGCCAGTGGGCGCGCGAAGCGATCCGCATCATCGAGGCTGACTTCCAGCGCAGCGCCGATACTCACCTGATTCCGCTGCCGCTGCCTGGCCTGCCGGGCATCGAACTGTATTTCAAGGATGAGTCCAGCCATCCCACCGGCAGCCTCAAGCACAGACTGGCTCGTTCGCTGTTTCTCTACGCGTTGTGTAACGGCTGGCTCAAGCCCGGAGCGCCGGTGATCGAGGCCTCCAGCGGCTCGACGGCGATTTCCGAGGCTTACTTCGCCAGGTTGCTGGGCCTGCCGTTCATTGCGGTAATGCCGGCGACCACCTCCCGGGAAAAAATCGCACAGATCGCTTTTTATGGCGGCCAGAGCCACCTGGTGGACGATCCTACGCAGATCTACGCCGAATCCGAACGTTTGGCTCACGAGCATGATGGACACTTCATCGACCAATTCACTTATGCCGAGCGCGCCACGGACTGGCGGGCCAATAACAACATTGCCGAATCGATCTTCCAGCAGATGCGCTTCGAGCGGCACCCGGAGCCGAGCTGGTTGATTTCAAGCCCCGGCACTGGCGGCACCACGGCCACTCTGGGGCGCTACGTCCGTTATCGCCAGCACGGTACCCGCGTGCTGTGTGCCGACGCCGAGCGTTCAGTGTTCTTCGACTACTACCGCAGCGGCGATGCCAGCCTGCGCCTGGATTGCGGTTCACGCATCGAGGGTATCGGCCGGCCACGGGTCGAGGCGTCGTTCTTGCCGAAAGTCATCGATGCGATGGTCAAGGTCCCGGACGCCTTGTCATTGGCGGCCATGCATTACCTGGCCCAGCGCTTGGGACGACGGGTCGGCGGGTCCAGCGGCACCAACCTGATCGGCGCACTCATGGCGGCCCGGCAGATGGTGGATGCGGGTGAGTCGGGGTCGATCGTGGCGATTTTGTGTGACGGTGGCGAGCGCTACGCCACGACCTATTACGACCCGGTGTGGCTCAAGGCCCAGGGGTATGAGTTGAGCGGGCTGATGGACATCGTGGCGGCGTGTGTGGAACGGGGCGAGGCGCTGCCGGAGAGCGTGTTGCGGGCCAATATCTGAATCACTGAGGTCCCTTGTGGGAGCGAGCTTGCTCGCGATAGCGGTGGATCAGTCAACATCTGTGTTGATGACAGGCCGCCATCGCGAGCAAGCTCGCTCCCACAGGGTCATGCTGTTCACTCAGGCAAATTCTGCCTTGAGTGAACAGCATCGGCCCCTCAGGCCTCGAGCCCGAGGATATCCCGCGCCACCGCCTCGGCAATCCGGATCCCGTCCACGCCCGCCGACAGGATCCCGCCGGCATAACCGGCGCCTTCACCGGCCGGGAACAGGCCCTTGACGTTCAGGCTCTGCAGCGATTCGTTGCGGGTGATGCGCAGGGGCGATGAGGTGCGGGTTTCGATGCCAGTCAGCACGGCGTCGTGCAGCGAGTAACCGCGAATCTGTTTCTCGAACGCCGGCAGGGCCTCGCGGATCGCTTCGATGGCGAAATCCGGCAGGGCCAGGGCCAAATCGCCCAGGGACACCCCGGGCTTGTAGGACGGTTCGACGCTGCCCAGTGCCGTAGACGGTTTGCCGGCGATAAAGTCACCCACCAGTTGCGCCGGGGCCTCGTAGTTGCTGCCACCGAGTACGTACGCGTGGGATTCCAGGCGTTCCTGCAACTCGATCCCGGCCAGCGGGCCACCGGGATAATCCACTTCCGGGGTAATCCCGACGACGATGCCGGAGTTGGCGTTGCGCTCGTTGCGCGAATACTGGCTCATGCCGTTGGTCACGACGCGGTTCGGCTCGGACGTCGCGGCTACCACGGTGCCGCCCGGGCACATGCAGAAGCTGTACACCGAGCGACCATTCTTGGCGTGGTGCACCAGTTTGTAGTCGGCGGCGCCAAGTTTCGGGTGGCCGGCGTACTTGCCCAGGCGCGCGCTGTCGATCAGCGATTGCGGGTGTTCGATACGGAAACCCACCGAGAACGGCTTGGCTTCCATGTACACGCCGCGGCTGTGGAGCATGCGGAAGGTGTCCCGGGCGCTGTGACCCAGGGCCAGGATCACATGTTTCGAATGAATCTGTTCGCCGCTGGCCAGTTCGACGCCGACCAGTTGGCCGTCTTCGATCAGCACATCGGTGACCCGCTGCTGGAAGCGTACTTCGCCGCCCAGGGCGCGAATCTGCTCACGCATGGTTTCCACCACACCTGTCAGACGGAACGTGCCGATGTGCGGCTTGCTGACGTAGAGGATTTCTTCCGGCGCTCCGGCCTTGACGAATTCGTGCAAAACCTTGCGGCCAAGGAATTTCGGATCCTTGATCTGGCTGTAGAGCTTGCCGTCGGAAAACGTCCCCGCGCCGCCTTCACCGAATTGCACGTTGGATTCGGGGTTAAGCACGCTTTTGCGCCACAGGCCCCAGGTGTCCTTGGTGCGCTGGCGCACTTCCGGGCCACGCTCGAGGATGATCGGCTTGAAGCCCATCTGTGCCAGCAGCAGGGCGGCGAAGATCCCGCACGGACCGAAGCCGACCACGATCGGCCGTTCGCTCAAGTCGGCCGGTGCCTGGCCCACCACTTTGTAGCTGACATCCGGCGCCTCGTTGACGTTACGGTCATCGGCGAACTTGCGCAGCAGGCTGGCTTCGTCGCGCACCGTCAGGTCGATGGTGTAGATGAAGCACAGTTCGGAGGATTTCTTGCGCGCGTCGTAGCTGCGCTTGAACAAGGTGAAGTCGAGCAGGTCATCGCTGGCGATACCCAGGCGCTGCACGATGGCGGGGCGCAGGTCTTCTTCGGGGTGGTCGATCGGCAGCTTGAGTTCGGTGATTCGTAACATGGTGGGATCCGGTTCGCGGGATGCACAACTGCACCAGGGCGTGAACCGGCGATTATAAGCCAAAACCGGCGAATCAGTCGTTGCGCGCACCACCGAAGTAGGCGCAGCCACGCTGGACCTGGCCGTTGACCCGCAGTTCGGCGCTCATGTGTTGCACACTGCCGCTGACGCTGTCGACGCAACGCGCAGGTGTGACCCAGAGCTCGACTTTCTGACCGTTGGCCTCGGTGCCCAAATTGAAGCGGCCATCGCCCAATTGCTCCTCGACGTAAGGCACCGCCAACGACGGCTGGCCTTCGCGGTCCAGCACCAGGCCCTTGCCACTGGCCTTGAGCATCCATTCAGGGCTGTGTCCTGCGGCGCGCAGAATCACTCGTTTGAAGTCAACGTCTTCGCAAGCCGTTCCCGAGCGCTCCAGGCGATACAGTTGTTCAACGTCCAACTGACTGTCGGTGCCAGCCGCTGCGCTGGAGACGATACGGCCACGGACATCGGCAAACAGCTTGCCCTGGTCATCGGCCAAGCTGGCGGCCTGCTGCAGCACGCTAGTGCCACCGCTGTCGCTGACGATGTAGCGGCGCTGTTCCTGGCACGGCTGGAACACCAGCTTGCCGTCGGCCGCCGTGAGCTCGCCCTGCATGCGCGTCTGGCCGGCGTGGGAGGCGCTCTGACGTGGGGCATCGAGCAATTGGCAGCCGGTGAACAGCGGCAGGAGGGCGATAAACAGCAGGGAGCGGGCGGCACGCATCATTGGGTCTCCAGACAAGTGCCGCCAAGTTACTCAGACTGATCCTGCATCACAAGGGGGTTAGCCCACGTGAAAGGTCTGACCGGTTTGCAGGCCTTCGACACTCTTGGCGTAGGCCAAGGCCACATCGACGGCCGGAACCGGTTTGTAGCCGCGGAAGTACGGGGCGTACTTGTCCATGGCTTCCAGCAACACGTTCGGGCTCACCGAGTTGACCCGCAAGCCCCGTGGCAACTCGATTGCCGCGGCGCGCACGAAACTGTCCAAGGCGCCATTGACCAGGGCCGCCGAACCCCCACTCTTGATCGGATCGTGGCTGAGCACGCCGGTGGTGAAGGTGAAGGACGCACCGTCGTTGGCGAATTCGCGGCCGATCAGCAGCAGGTTGACCTGGCCCATCAGCTTGTCTTTCAGACCCAGGGCGAAGCTCTCTTCGGTCATGTCGGCCAGGGGCGCAAAGGTGACGTTGCCGGCGGCGCAAACCAGGGCATCAAAGCGGCCGGTTTTTGCGAACAGCGCACGGATTGAAGCGCTGTCGCTGATATCCACCTGCAGTTCACCGCTATGGCGACCGATCCGAATGATCTCGTGGCGCGGCGACAATTCGTTATCAATGGCCGAACCGATGGTGCCGTTGGCGCCGATCAACAGGATTTTCATGAGCTGTTCCTCGATGGGGTGAATGAGTTTTCAGTCTAGAGGGGTTCTTTCCATTGATAATCATGCTAATAGGCAACCTTTGGTTTTCAATTGGAAACAATCCAATGAGCGAAATGGATGACCTGGCGGCGTTTGCCGTGTTGATGGAGGCTGGCAGTTTCACCTTGGCGGCCCAGCAGCTGGGGTGCAGCAAGGGTCAGTTGTCCAAGCGCATCAGCCTGTTGGAGAGGCGGTTTTCGGTGGTGTTGCTGCAACGCACCACGCGGCGCTTGAGCCTCACGGCGGCAGGGGCGGCGTTGCTGCCCCAGGCCCAGGCGTTGCTGGTGCAGGTGGAAAGGGCGCGTCAGGCATTGGCCCGGTTGAAGGACGATATTTCCGGACCGGTGCGTATGACGGTTCCGGTTTCGTTGGGCGAAACGTTCTTCGAAGGCTTGCTGATGGAGTTCGCTCGTACGTATCCCAACGTGCAGATCGAACTGGAGCTCAACAACGGTTACCGTGACCTGACCCGCGATGGTTTCGACCTGGCGATCCGTTCCGACGCCGCCATCGATGAGCGATTGGTGGCCCGGCCACTGCTGGCGTGGCACGAAATGACCTGCGCCAGCCCGGCCTACCTGGAACGCTATGGCGAACCTGAGACCCCTCAGGCCCTGGCTGAACATCGCTGCTTGCTGAACAGCCACTACAGCGGCCGGGAAGAATGGCTTTACCACCAGCAACACGAACTGCTGCGGGTCCGAGTGTCGGGACCGTTCGCCAGTAACCACTACAGCCTGCTGAAAAAAGCCGCCCTGGCCGGGGCCGGAATCGCCCGGCTGCCGTCATACCTGCTGCATGAGGAGTTGGCCGACGGACGCTTGCACTGGCTGCTGCGCGACTACCAGACCCGGCGCATGCCGATGTACCTGGTGCACCCGTACCAGGGTGGATTGCCCAAGCGCACCCAGGTGCTGGCTGACTATCTGATCGACTGGTTCAAGCGCAGCGGCGAGGCGTTGGATCGGCTCAAGTAGTAATGGTCTCAACCTATTGGATAACCCTTGTGGGAGCGAGCCTGCTCGCGATAGCGGTGGGTCAGTCAACAACTGTATTGAAGCGGGTATCGCTATCGCGAGCAGGCTCGCTCCCACAGGAGTTTCTAGTCGCAGTCAGCGGGCGTAACGCTTGGCGATCAGGTGGTCGATGGACAGTACCCCCGGTCCGCGCGCCATCAGGTAGAGCAATATCGCTGCCCAGGTACCATGGGTCGGGTAGGCGTCCGGGTAGACGAACAGCTGGATGGTCAAGGTCATCCCCAGCAAGGCCAGCGCTGAAAAGCGTGTCGCCAGGCCAAACAGGATCAGGACCGGGAACACATGCTCGGCAGAGGCTGCCAGGTGCGCAGCCAGTTCCGGTGACAGCAACGGCAAGGCGTATTCGCTTTTGAACAGGGGAATGGTCGAGTCCGCCAGCCGCGGCAGACCGATCTGGAAGGTGCCGTCGAACAGGTCGATGGCCAAGCCTTCGATTTTGGTCTGGCCGGATTTCCAGAACACCGCGGCAATCGAGAATCGCGCGATGAAGGCGATCAGGCTGTGGGGGATTTTCTCCAGCCATTGAATGGAACCGGCAATCAGCGTGTTCATGGGGATACCTGTCCAGCTAGGAGGTGAGTGATAGCTCTGTGGCGAATGAGCCCCGCCAGGGTCTGTTCCAGGTCGAGGTCGATTGAGGTTTCAATGGCGGCGGTCAGGGACCGCCCCTGTTGCAGGGCGCTGATGAATCCATGGGCCGCGTGATTGATCGCGAACACTTGCACATCGAGGCCGTCGCGCAGTACCAAGGCGTTTTGTGCAGCAGACGCCTCGAACGGTACGGGTGTCTCGTGCTGATGGGCGGCCCAGATCGTCACCACGGCGAAGGGCGATTGCAGCAGCCGCAGTGACGGGTGCAGACCGATCTTCAGGTGCCTTGTCTGTGTGGGGGATGACAGCGCCTCGACGATGCGTTCTTGCGCCATGGGCTCGGCGTCGGCGGCATGCCAGGCTTGCAGGTGCAGTCGTTCCAGGCGGGCGACGTCCGCCAGATACGGTACGCAGGCGGCGGGTTCGAAGCCTTCGATGAACCCGGCAAAATCATCCCCATAGTTGCTCATCACCGGGCTTCGCGGTGGCACCGACTGGACGTAGACCCCAGCCATGCCTCGGAAAAATTCCTCGCCCACCAGTTGCGTCACCACCGGGTAATTGTCGGCCAGGGCGTTGATCAATGAGCTGAGCACGTTATTGCGGTACACCGCGAAGCGGCTCTGCGGGTCGGCGCCGTTGGCGCTGACCAGGCCGGGCGGACAAGCCTTGCGCGGGTCGAGCAGGGCGGCGGCGAATGTGCGCTGGTCGCTCATGACCTGGCTCCAATGGCATTTAAAAGTTGATCGGCCTGGCGCGCTTCGGCCAGCAGCACCTCCCATGGGGGGATGTGGTTGTCGCGCTCGATCAAGGTGGCTACCGGCCCGGTCTGCGCCAGAACCTTGAGGTACAGCTGCCAGACTGCGTTGTCGATTGGCGCGCCGTGGTCGTCTATCAACAGACGCTCGCCAAGGCTGTCGGTGTCTTCGGCAAAACCGGCCAGATGGATTTCGCCGGTCGCTTGCAGCGGCAGGGCGTTGAGGTAGGCCAGTGGATCGCGGCGGTGGTTGATGCACGAAACGTAAACGTTGTTCACATCCAGCAGCAGGCCGCAGCCGGTGCGCCGGATCACTTCGCTGATGAAGTGTGGCTCGTCGAGTGTCGAGGCTTCGAACGCCAGATAGGTCGCCGGGTTCTCCAGCAAGAGCGTGCGTTTGAGGCTGGACTGCACCTGGTCGACGTGTTCGCAGACACGGTCTAGGGTCGCTTCGTCGTAGGCCAGGGGGAGCAGGTCATTGAGGAACACCGGGCCGTGGCTGGACCAGGCCAGGTGTTCGGAAAAGGATTGGGGCTGATAGCGGTCGATCAATGCGGCCAGGCGCTGCAAATGCGCGATATCCAGCGGCCCCTCCCCACCGATCGACAGGCCGACGCCGTGCAGCGACAGCGGGTACTGTTCGCGTATCCGCCCCAGGAAGTGGTGAAGCGGCCCGCCGGCCACCATGTAGTTTTCCGCGTGCACTTCGAAAAAGCCCAGATCCGGTCGGGTCTGGAGCACCTCACGAAAATGCTCGCTCTTGAGCCCCAACCCTGCCCTTGGCGGCAGCCGGTTATCAGTGGCGAGGGATGGGGTATTCAACATGCTGGCGGGCCTCCGGCAGATGCGATCAGGACTTGGCTTTGAACGCTTCGAGCTGGCCGAAACCGGTGGGGGAGGTTTCGCTTTTGGTAGTGGTGCAAGTGCCTTTGGGTACCGATTTCCAGGCGTTGCCCTGATAGTCCATTTTCGCCGTACCGGCGCAGGTGGTGCCGGCACCGGCGGCGCAGTTGTTCTTGCCTTTGAGGGCGACACCGAAGCATTTCTCCATGGTGTCGTCGGCTGCGTGGACGGTCGAGACGGCTGTCATGCTCAGGGCAGAACCCAGGGCCAGGATCAGGGCGGTGGCGGACAGGGTGCGGGTCGAAACAGTCATGATGATTCTCCAGTCATTCAGGGAAATGAACCGGCGTTAGCGCCGGTCTGCTGAACTAGAGAAGGGGGATGGGGAAGTGTTACAGCGGGTCCTCGATTTTTTTGTCTACTCCAAAAAAAAACGGCCCGAAGGCCGTTTTTCTATAGCTGCAGACTCAACCGCCCAGGTACGCCTCGCGCACTTTCGGGTCGGTCAGCAGGGCTTCACCGGTGCCTTGCATCACCACGCGACCGTTCTCCAGCACGTACGCCCGGTCGGCGATTTTCAGCGCCTGGTTGGCGTTCTGCTCCACCAGGAACACCGTCACGCCATCCTTGCGCAGTTGTTCGATGATGTCGAAGATCTGCTGGATGATGATCGGTGCCAGGCCCAGGGAAGGCTCGTCGAGCAGCAGCAGCTTGGGCTTGCTCATCAGCGCACGGCCGATGGCGAGCATTTGCTGTTCGCCGCCGGACATGGTGCCGCCGCGCTGGGTAAAGCGTTCTTTCAGGCGTGGGAAAAGGTGCAGGACCTTGTCCATTTGTTCCTGATAGTCGCCCTTGTCAGTGAAGAATCCGCCCATGGCGAGGTTTTCTTCCACGGTCAGCCGGGCAAATACCCGACGACCTTCCGGCACCACCGCGATGCTCTTGCGCATGATCCGTGACGAGTCCTGGCCCACCAGTTCCTCACCCATGTAGCGGATGCTGCCGCTGTGGGCCTGGGGCGAACCGCAGAGCGTCATCAGCAGGGTGGATTTGCCGGCGCCGTTGGCACCGATCAGCGTCACGATTTCGCCCTGGCGGACTTCGACGTTGACGCTGTGCAAGGCCTGGATCTTGCCGTAGAAGGTGGAAACGTTTTCGAATTGCAGCATTTACGCTTCCCCCAGGTAGGCTTTGATCACTTCAGGATTGTCGCGGATCTGTTCCGGCGAGCCGTTGGCCAGGGGGGTGCCCTGGTTGATCACGACGATGTGGTCGGAAATACTCATGACCAGCTTCATGTCGTGCTCGATCAGCAGCACAGTGACGTTGTGCTCCTCGCGCAGCACGCCGATCAGGGCTTTCAGGTCTTCGGTTTCCTTGGGGTTCAGGCCGGCGGCCGGCTCGTCGAGCATGAGGATCCGCGGACGGGTCATCATGCAACGGGCGATTTCCAGGCGTCGTTGCTGACCGTAGGCCAGGGTCCCGGCGGTACGGTTGGCGAATTCCTTGAGGTTGACCTTGTCCAGCCAGTACTCGGCGTACTCCATGGCGTCGCGTTCGCTTTTGCGGAACGCCGGGGTCTTGAACAGGCCGGCAAAGAAGTTGGTGTTCAGGTGACGATGCTGGGCGATCAACAGGTTTTCGACCGCCGTCATGTCCTTGAACAGCCGCACGTTCTGGAAGGTGCGCACCACACCCTTGCGGGCGATCTGGTGGCCGGGCAGGCCCTGGATCGGCTCGCCGTCCAGCACGATGGTGCCACCGGTGGGCTGGTAGAAGCCGGTCAGGCAGTTGAACACGGTGGTCTTGCCCGCGCCGTTCGGCCCGATCAGCGCAACGACCTGTTTCTCTTTCACGGTCAGGGCTACGCCGTTGACCGCCAGCAAGCCGCCGAAGCGCATGCTTAAATTTTCAACTTTCAGGATCTCGCGGCTCATTTGCGCAGCTCCATGTGGGGGCGTTGCATAGGCAGCAGACCTTGAGGACGCCAGATCATCATCAGCACCATCAAGGCGCCGAACATCAACATGCGGTATTCGCTGAATTCACGCATCATTTCGGGCAGCAGGATCATCACGATGGCTGCCAGGATCACGCCCAGCTGCGAGCCCATCCCGCCCAGCACCACGATGGCGAGGATGATCGCCGACTCGATGAAGGTGAAGGATTCCGGCGTCACCAGGCCCTGGCGTGCGGCGAAGAAACTGCCGGCAAAACCGGCAAACGCAGCACCGAGGGTGAAGGCCGACAGCTTGATGATCGTCGGGTTGAGACCCAGGGCACGGCAGGCGATTTCGTCTTCACGCAATGCCTCCCAGGCGCGGCCGATCGGCATGCGCAGCAGACGGTTGATGACGAACAGCGCGGCCAGGGCCAGCAACAGGGCAACCAGGTAGAGGAAGATCACCTTGTTGATCGAGTTGTATTCCAGGCCGAAGTACTCGTGGAAGGTCTGCAGGCCTTCGGCGGCTTTACGTTCGAAGGTCAGGCCGAAGAACGTCGGTTTCTCGATGTTGCTGATGCCGTTCGGGCCACCGGTGATGTCGGTCAGGTTGCGCAGGAACAGACGGATGATCTCGCCAAAACCCAGGGTCACGATGGCCAGGTAGTCACCGCGCAAGCGCAGGACCGGGAACCCCAGCAGGAAACCGAAGGTGGCGGCCATCATCCCGGCGATCGGCAGGCAGATCCAGAAGCTCAGGCCGAAGTAGTGGGACAGCAGCGCATAGCTGTAGGCGCCGACGGCGTAAAAGCCGACATAACCCAGGTCCAGCAGGCCGGCCAGGCCTACCACGATGTTCAGGCCAAGGCCGAGCATCACGTAGATCAGGATCAGCGTGGCGATGTCCACCGCGCCGCGGGAGCCGAAGAACGGCCAGACCAGTGCCACGACGATCAGGCCCAGCACGATCCAGCGCTGGGTCGATGGCAGGGTGAGGAAGTTGCTGGCCTTGGCCGGGATCACCGGCAGGCCGGGCGACGACTTCCACATGGCGCTGATCTGCGTGCTGAACAGCACCCGCAGGAACATCAGCAGCGAACACACGGCGATGGTCGCCAGGATGGCCGGGCTGGTGCCATGCACTTCCAGGTTGATGCCGACGATGGTCAGTTTAAGACCCAGTACCGGGTAGGCCACGGCCCAGACCAGCAGGGCGCTGAAGAGCGCCGATTTGAGATGCCTAGTCATACTTTCTCAACCTCCGGGCGGCCCAGGATGCCGGTCGGCCGGAATAACAGAACCAGAACCAACAAGCCGAATGCCACGACGTCCTTGTACTGGTCGCCGAAGATGTCGGCGCCAAAGGCTTCCGCCACGCCCAGCACCAGCCCGCCGAGCATCGCGCCGGGAATGCTGCCGATGCCGCCCAGTACCGCGGCGGTGAAGGCTTTCAGGCCGACGAGGAAGCCGGCGTTGGGGTTGATCACGCCGTATTGCATGCTCAACAGCACCGCGGCGATGGCCGCCAGGGCCGCACCGATGACGAAGGTCAGGGCGATGATGTTGTTGGTGTTGATGCCCAGCAGGTTGGCCATCTTGATGTCCTCGGCACAGGCGCGGCAGGCGCGGCCCAGGCGGGAACGGGAGATGAACAGCGTCAGGCCGAGCATGGCGACCAGGGTCACCACGAACACCACGATTTGCATGTAGGAAATCAGCACTTCATGTGCCCCGCCTGGCCCGATGGCAAAGTTGCCCGGAATCAGGTTGGGTATGGATTTGTCCTTGGAGTCTTGCGAAAGCAGTACGGTGTTCTGCAGGAAGATCGACATGCCGATGGCGGAAATCAGTGGGATCAGACGGTTGCTGCCGCGCAGGGGGCGGTAGGCGATCCGTTCGATGCTGTAGCCATAGGAGCTGGTGACGACGATGCTCGCGATGAAAGCCGCGGTCATCAACAGCGGGACACTGTCGAGTCCCATCATGCTCAGCCCGGCGATGGCGATGAACGCCACGTAGGAGCCGATCATGTACACCTCGCCGTGGGCGAAGTTGATCATTCCAATGATGCCGTAAACCATCGTATAGCCGATGGCGATCAGGGCATACGTGCTGCCAACGGTCAGGCCGTTAACCAGCTGCTGGAAGAAGTGATAGATGTCAGGCATTACAGCGCTCCTAAAAACCTGATACGCATTTCACTGGTGGAGTCATTTTCCCGCCCGGGTCCCGTGGATCTGCATCCACTTCGAACACGAGGTTTGCCAGCGAACCGCTGATGACGGTTTTGAGATTTTCAGGTGGGGAGACTGGCGGATCACGCCAGCGCGGCCCAATACATTTAAAACAAAGCCCACGGCACGCCGTGGGCTTTATTGGCAGTCAGTCAGACCAGGCCTTACTGAGGCGAAGCTTCGGTTTTAGGTTTGCCGAAGTGCCACTCGTAGACCACGAACTTGAAGTCCTTCAGGTCGCCCTTCGCGTCGAAGCTCAGGTCACCGGTTGGGGTCTTGAAGGTGCCGGCGTGGATGGCTTCAGCCACTTTGGCCGCGTCTTCGCTCTTGGCTGTGGTGATGGCCTGGGCAATCACCTGGACAGCGGAGTAGGACGGGAACACGAACGGACCGCTCGGGTCTTCTTTCTTGGCCTTGAACGCGTCAGCCAGGGCGACGTTGGCCGGATCCTGGTCGAAGGATTTCGGCAGGGTCACCAGCAGGCCTTCGGAAGCGTCCTTGGCGATTTGCGAGATGGAGTCGTTACCCACGCCTTCCGGACCCATGAACTTGGCCTTCAGGCCTTTTTCCTGGGATTGACGCAGGATCAGGCCCAGCTCCGGGTGGTAGCCGCCGTAGTAGACGAAGTCGACGTTGGCTTGCTTGAGCTTGGCGATCATCGAGGAGAAATCTTTGTCGCCGGCGTTCACGCCTTCGAAGACGGCAACCTTGACGCCTTTGCCTTCGAGGGTTTTCTTCACGGCGCTGGCGATGCCTTCACCGTACTGCTGCTTGTCGTGCAGGACCGCAACGATCTTCGGCTTGACGTGGTCGGCGATGTAGTTGCCGGCCGCAGGGCCTTGGGCGCTGTCCAGGCCGATGGTGCGGAAGATCATCTTGTAGCCGCGAGCGGTGATGTCCGGGCTGGTAGCGGCCGGAGTGATCATGACCACGCCTTCGTCTTCATAGATGTCCGAAGCCGGCTGGGTGGAGCTGGAGCACAGGTGGCCGACCACGAACTTGACGCCGTCGTTGACGACTTTGTTCGCGACCGCGACCGCTTGTTTTGGATCGCAGGCGTCATCGTATTCAACGGCGACGAGTTGCTTGCCGTTGACGCCGCCCTTGGCGTTGATCTGTTCGATGGCCATTTTGGAGCCACTGAATTGCATGTCGCCGTATTGGGCTACAGGGCCGGTTTTTGGGCCGGCGATGCCGATCTTGATGGTGTCGGCGGCGAACGAATGGCTGGCAACCCCGGCCAGAACCATAGCGGCAAACAGTTTGGAAATCTGCTTAGTAGCCTTAGTCATAGTGCTCCACTCATGCTGTTGTAGTTTTTATAGTCCTGGCGCCGTAGCAGCAGAACCGGGTCAGATATCTTGGATATCCTCGCGGAAAATGCCCCCGGCAACTGTACCGGTACAGTGTAGAGCGCCGATTGTTGGCAAGGGAAGCTGGCGCTTGGGGGCAAAACCTGAGGGTGTCGCTTAATTGAAAGAAAAAGACAGAATAGCGGCGGGGTTTTGTCCGGTCATATCGGCAATCCTTGGCTTTCCTGCGCTTTTCAATCGGTACTGCAGTTGCTAACGGGTTTTTCTGCCAGAGCACCGACGTTATCATTCGCGCCGATTTCTTTTCCGGACAGGTCCCATGAGTCAAGAACCTAGCACCCTCTATGCCAAGCTGCTTGGTGAAACCGCATCCATCACCTGGAAAGAGCTGGAGCCGTTCTTTGCCAAGGGTGCCCTATTGTGGGTCGATCCGGCACTGGATTTGATCGCAGCCGCCGAGGCCGTCGCCCAGGACGAAGGTACCAAAGTCGCCGCCTGGCTGGCCGCCGACCAGCTCGCCAAGCTGTCTGAAACGCGGGCGCTGGATTTTCTGGAACGCGATCCGCAGCTTTGGGCGGTGGTGGTTTCGCCCTGGATTATGATCCAGGAAAGGGCGTCGAACTGATCGATGCACCAAGTTGGTTCGTATTCGGGCGGGCAAGAAAGTGTGTAGGTGAGTAGCGTGATGGCGTCCTGCCGTGGCGAAACGCCACAGGGGAGGGTGACGTATACGTAACGGGAACAGTTTATGGAGCAGCCTTTGGGCTGCTCAATTGTTTCTGGATGTTGTCCAGGTGCGGGATTCAGGACCGCTATCGCGAGCAGCCTCGCTCCCACATTGGGTCTGTGTTCACAAATCCCTGTGGGAGCGAGCTTGCTCGCGATTGGAGGCAACACGGTGCTGCGCCGGCCTCAGTAAGTCCTGCCAGTATGGTTATTAAGGGAAATAACCTTGGTCTTGCCAATGCGGTGACGGTAGATCTCGCGCAGGTACTTGATGGCTTTTTTCACGCAGTCGCGGGACAGGCGGATGTCGTTGATCGAGACGAACTTGTCCTTGTCGTTGATCAGCTCGCGATACTTCTTCTCGTACATCGGCTTGATCGCGTACCAGTTGGTGTCGAGGATTTTCGCCGGGTTTTCGAATTCGTTGAGCAGGTCGTCGATCCGTTCTTCGTCGAAGTCTTCATTGATGATGAAGTCCAGGATCGAGTTGTCCAGGGTGTCGTCGAAGCGGTACGGGGTGCGGGCGAAGCAGCGTTTGATGAAGGCCACGATCAGGGTCAGGAAATCATCCGACAGGCACGGGCTCTTGGCGATCAGGGTGGTCAGCGACAGGTTGGCCGACGCGCCGATCACCAACGCGTAACGCTTGAGCGTGGTGTTGGGGAACAGGCTGTTGAGGTGGGTCTTGAGCCGGTTCAGGTCCATGTAGGACAGCTTGTAGTCCTTGGGCAGGGAGACGATGGACACCACCGACGAGCAGTTCTTGAAGAAGTGCAGGTCATGCAGGGCCGCGGCGTCGTAGCCGGAATTCTTGTACTGCTCCAGCGACGCCCGGTAGCGCTTGGATTCGATCGGCAACAGACTGATGCCTTCGATGGCCTGGGTGACCTTGTTGAAGTGCGGCAGGTCGATGGAACGGAAGAACAGGTCGTCGATGTTCAGGCGCGGCGGTTCTTTCTCGAACACCTTGAACTTGTCGCCGCTCGGCGCCGGGGTTTCCGGGACGACGGACTCGGCGTAGGCAATCGCCACCGGGCCGGCCAGACTCATGAACAGGTCGTTGGCGTCCAGGCGAATGGTTTCGCCAATGTCGATGCCGGCACGGCGGAAGTAGTTCTGATCGTAGTCGGTGGTAACCGCCTGGGCCGTCAGGATGTTGAAGATCTGCTGGGAGATGTACTGGTTGGCGTGCTTCTCCATGGCATTGACATCAATGTTCTGGATGTTGCCGTCATCGCTTTCTTCGGCATAGCGCATGATGTCGTTGGAGATCAGCATCATCGCGTTCCATGGGCGGATACGGCCCATCACGCTGGCTTCGCTGCTGTCTTCGTTGGCGAAGTTGTACGAGAAATCCCATTCTTCCGACAGGTACTTGCACAGCAGGCGTCCGGCGTTGATGTGCAAGGCTTCGGACATTTCGCTGCGATGGTCGGAAATATTCGGCAGTACGCAGATGCCGCTGGTGAAAATCGGTTCGAAGACGAAGGAGTGACCGCTCTTGCTGTCGTGTTCGTCCATCGGCTTGGTGTCGAACGTCTTGTTCATGTACGAGTATTGCTGGGCCAGGCCGAACTCCGAGGCCATGCCTGAACCGGTACCGCCGCCAGCACTGAAGATCGAGAAGTACAGGCGCGACTGGTTGGCCTTGATACCGCAGCTGTCGATCAGGTACGAGTGGATCATTTTCCAGTCGGGGCTGGAGAAGCGCTGGGTGTCCTTGTTCAGGATGATCTTGGCCAGGTACTGGCCCAGGATCGGCGCGTTACCGGCGCCACCGGCGTGGACTTCCGACAAGTCCATGATCTTCATCTTGCTGTAGTCGCGCAAAAAGCCGCTTTTCTCGCCCTTGCGCGAAAAACGGATACGCCCGGCGATGTCCTTGTCCAGGTCGCCGAGCATCACCAGCGGTTCCACCAGGAACACCGGTTTGCTGGCCTTGCTGGTGCCAAGACGCAGGTTGTTGCGGATCCACTGCGCGGGGCTGTAGCCCTTGTCGCTGTAAGCCTTGTCTTCAGCATTGAATTCGTTGAGGTAGAACTTGCGGGCGTTGTACACCAGCTCCGCCACGTCCAGGGCGATGTTGGAACCGCAGCGCCCCAGGCCGATCAGGCACACCGACGGGAATTCCTGCTGGGCGCGGTCGCTCTCGTCTTCCACCAGATGGGGCGGTCGCGGGAACACCGCGTCGCGCAGGCCATCGAGGTTGTCGAGGATCCGGTCGGTGTTGGTTTCGGTGAAATACAGATACTGCTGAGTCGACAGGGGACGCGAGCTGCTCGATGGTTTCGAGACTTCAGGGCCGTTGGCGGCCGGGCTCAGGGTCAGATCGGATACCGCAGTGGCTGTTTTTTTGGAAGTCATTGTGCGCCATATGCCTGAACTGGTTGGCTCGACGAGCGCTGTCATCGAGCCATCGCGGATGGGAGCTCGCGTCCTGGATGGCGCGAAGGTCGGCCCCGAGCGTCCAGGGCTATAGCCTGGGCGCCGCTCGAGAGATTCTTTCCTGATAGGTTGAATCGGCCACCGGCAGGCGATCTTTAATCAAGAATGGGCGAAATGATGGCAATTGTTACAGGAAATTGACCGTTATCAAGAAACGCGCCGCTCGCCATGGGTGGGTATCAGCCTTGCGAATGATTGGAGACAGTCCGCACACCGCTGTCTAGATTGCAGATTCCGCTAATGCTCCATAACAATAAAAGAGACGGACCCATGCAGAACTCGACCCAAGCGGCGAATGCCTGGCGCATTCTGTTCCTGTTGTTCCTGGCCAACCTGTTCAACTTCTTCGACCGCACCATCCCGGCGATCATCATCGAGCCGATCCGCATGGAGTGGAGCCTCAGCGACTTCCAGATCGGCATCATCGGCACCGCTTTCACCATCGTCTACGCCATTGCCGGGTTGCCATTGGGACGCATGGCCGATACCGGTTCGCGCAGCAAGTTGATGGGCTGGGGCCTGGCGACCTGGAGCGCGCTGACGGCGGTCAACGGCCTGGTGGGCAGTTTCTGGGCGTTCCTGCTGGTGCGCATGGGCGTCGGGATCGGCGAGGCGAGCTATGCGCCGGCGGCCAACTCGCTAATCGGCGATCTGTTCCCGGCCCATCGCCGGGCGCGGGCCATGGGCATCTTCATGCTGGGCCTGCCGATTGGCTTGTTGCTGGCGTTCTTCACCATCGGCGCGATGGTCAAGGCCTTTGACAGCTGGCGCGCGCCGTTCTTTATCGCCGCGGTACCAGGCTTGGTGCTGGCGTTGTTCATGTTCTTCATCAAGGAGCCCAAGCGCGGCGCGGCGGAAACCGTGCAGGTGTCCCAGGAAAAAATCGACCGGCCGATCCGTCGAGTGTTGGCGATTCCCACTTTCCTGTGGTTGGTGCTGGCCGGGTTGTGCTTCAACTTCGCCACTTATGCCTGCAACTCCTTCCTGGTGCCGATGCTGCAACGCTACTTCCTGATGCCGTTGCACGAGGCGGCGGTGGCCACCGGGATCATGGTGGGCGTGACCGGTTTGTTCGGCTTGACCCTCGGCGGCTGGATCGCCGACAAGATTCATCAGCGCGTGCCCAGTGGTCGCTTGCTGTTCGCCGCGTTCAGCCTGGTGATCTCGACGCTCACCACTGCCTGGGCATTGCATGCCGGGCGGATTGAAATCGGTGTGTTCGTCGCGGTGTTCAGTGTCGGCTGGTTGTTCGCCTATACCTTTTATACCTGCGTGTACACGGCGATCCAGGACGTGGTCGAGCCGCGCTTGCGGGCTACGGCGATGGCGCTGTTCTTCGCTGGCCTGTACTTGCTCGGTGGCGGCCTGGGGCCGGTTGTGGTGGGTGGCTTGTCCGACTACTTCGCCCGCACGGCCATGGCCGCGGCCGGGGTCGACCAGATGACCGAGGCGTTCAAGGCCATCGGCCTGCATGATGCGATGTACCTTATCCCGGTCGCGCTGTTCCTGACCATGGTGTTCCTGTTCCTGGCGTCACGCTGCTTCGTGCGCGATGCCAAGCGGATGAAGGACGGGATGAGCGCGGTGGTGCTGCCCGAAGGTGTCGTGGCGACTGCCTAAAGAGATTTTGTGGCAATGATGCTGATCGTTCCCACGCAGAGCGTGGGAACGATCATGTGCTAGCGGACCTTCTCATCTCGCCCGCGCAGCAAGCGATTGGGCATCGCCAGCGCCGCGGCCAACCCCAGCAGCGACACCGCCGCGCTGATCGCCAGCAAATGCCGGAACGTCGCCTGCAACTCCTGGCGCAAGGCATTTTGTGCCTCGCCCGGGGCGGCGTTGAGGCCGTCCAGCAAGACGCTGCCGGAATGCCCTTCACCGATCATCGACGAGCTGGCAAGCTGGGCGAAGCTTGAATCCTGTAGCAAGGCCAGCAGCAACGCCGACATCAGTGCCACGCCCACCGCGCCGCCAAGGGAGCGGAACAGGTTGGTGGTGCTGGTGGCGACGCCGATGTCCTGTTGGTGCACGGCGTTCTGCGCACCCACCAGTGAAGTGGGAAACTGCATGCCGGAGGCGATGCCGCTGAGCAGCATGAACAGGCTGCTCAGCCAGAGCGCGGCGGGCGGGGTGAAAGCCATGCCGAGGATAGCGAACGGGAAGAGCAGGGCGCCGCTCAGGATCATCGGCTTGTAGCGCCCCGTGACCGAGGTCCGGCGTCCGGCGAAATACGCGCCGATCGGCAGCCCGATTGCCAGCGGCAACAAGTGCAACGCCGCACTGTCGGCACCGGCGCCGGTCACGCTCTGGAAGCGCAATGGTACCAGCACCGTCAGGGAAATAGCCTGGAAGCTGGTGAAGAACACCGTGCACCAACACAGCACCGCATCGCGGTTGGCGAACAGGTGCATCGGCAACAACGGCTCCCGCGCCCGGCGCTCGTGCCAGGCGAACACCCCCAGCGCTGCGCCTGCGCAACCCAGCAATCCCAGCACTTCACGGCTGTGCCAGGCATGGCCCTGGCCGACCTGGGTGATCCCCAGCAGCAGCGCCGTCAGGCCGATGATCAGCAACACGGTGCCCAGGTAATCGATGATCGGCGTGCGTTGCGGCACCGGCAACCCGACCAGGCTGCGTCGGGCCACCCACCAGGCCACCAGTCCCAGCGGCAGGTTGATCCAGAACACCCAGCGCCACGACAGGTACTCGGTCATGTAGCCGCCGAGCACCGGCCCGGCGACGCTGGCCACCGCGTACATGCTGCTGAAATAACCCTGGTAGCGACCGCGTTCGCGGGGCGGGATGATGTCGCCGATGATCGCCTGGCTCACCGAAATCATCCCGCCGGCGCCGATGCCCTGGAAAATCCGCGCCAGCACCAGTTGCTCCATGTTTTGGGCCAGGCCGCAGAACAGCGAGGCCAGGGTGAACAGGCCCATGCCGAACAGCATCAGCGGCCGGCGACCGTAGAGGTCACCGAGCTTGCCGTAGATCGGCACCGCCACGGTCATGGCGACCATGTAGCCGGAAATCACCCAGGCCAGCAGGCTGACGTCGGCAAACTGTGCGGAGATGGCCGGCATCGAGACGGCGACGATGGTCTGGTCCAGCGCACCCAGGAAAATCGCCAGCATCAGGGCTGCCAGCACGCTGCGGATGGCCGGTTTTGGGGCTTGGAGCGTATTGAACTGAGTCAAGGCAGAACCTGCGGGCATCGCACCGGAGAGGCAAAATGGACGAAACCCGCAGTTTAAGTCGATAGGCGACTATTCGATAGCCTCGTAAGGAAGTCCGACGTAATTTTCCGCGATAGTCTTGCGACCGGCCTCGGAGTCGACGAAATATTCCAGCTCGGCTTCGCTGATGCGCTGGTTGAAGGCATCGTCGTCGAAGCGGTGCAGCATCGAAGTCATCCACCAGGAAAACCGCTCGGCTTTCCAGACGCGCCGCAGGCAGATGGCCGAATACTTCTCCAGCAGATCCACACGGCCGTCGCGATAGACCTTGAGCAGGATATTGAATAGCGTGCTGACATCGCTGGCCGCCAGGTTCAGCCCCTTGGCGCCGGTGGGCGGGACGATGTGGGCCGCATCGCCCACCAGGAACATCCGCCCATACTGCATCGGCTCGACCACGAAGCTGCGCAGCGGGGCGATGCTTTTCTCGATGGACGGGCCGGTCACCAGGGCTTCGGCCAGGTCGGCGGGCAGGCGGTTTTTCAGTTCATCCCAGAAACGCTCGTCCGGCCAGTCGGCCACTTGTTCTTCGGCGGGCACTTGCAGGTAATAACGGGTGCGGGTCTTGGAGCGCATGCTGCACAAGGCAAAGCCGCGTGCGTGGCGAGCATAGACCAGTTCTTCGTGGACCGGCGGTGTGTCGGCCAGCACGCCGAGCCAGCCAAACGGGTAGACCCGTTCGAAGACCTTGAGTTTTTCCGCAGGAATGGACTGTCGCGCCACGCCGTGGAAACCGTCGCAACCGGCAATGTAGTCGCAGTCCAGGCGCCAGGTTTCCCCTTCATGCTCGAAGGTCACGAAAGGGGTTTCGGTTTGCATGTCGTGGGGCTGGGCATTGCTGGCCAGGTACAGGGTCCGGGCGCCGGCGGCTTCGCGGGCGGCCATCAAGTCGCGGGTCACTTCGGTCTGGCCGTAGACCATGACATTTTTACCACCGGTCAGGCCCTTGAGGTCGATGTGCACCCGCCGATCGTTGAGCACCAGTTCAAAACCGTCATGGGGCAGGCCTTCGGTGTCCATGCGCTGACCAACGCCAGCCTGGCGCAGCAGCTCGACCATGCCTTGCTCCAGCACACCGGCGCGGATGCGGCTCAGTACGTATTCCGGGGTCTGGCGTTCGAGGATGACAGTGTCGATCCCGGCGTTGTGCAGCAACTGGCCGAGCAGCAGGCCAGAGGGGCCGGCACCGATAATAGCGACTTGGGTCTTGAGGGTTTTCATTGTTGTTATGACTCGCACGAAGCACGCGACCAGGGTCGGTGTTGATTATTAGAAATCGAGTGCCTACATTTTTCGCTTGCGGACCTGTCAGTTGAAGGGGAAAACTGAGCCGATACCTGTTCTTTTTACCAATTGGTGCGATTATCGCCCGCAACCCCAGGCCCGGATCCATGTTATGAAAAAACCTGACCTGCCTTCGATCCCGGTGTTCAAGCTCTATGGCGAGAGCCAGGAATGGCCGACGCCGGACTTGTTGCACTGCGAGACCATCTCCAAGCGCAGTCGCGAGCATCAATGGGAAATCAAGCCTCATCGGCATGCCGATCTGTGCCAGTTGTTGTTCGTCTTCAAGGGCCAGGCGGAACTGGAAATCGAGGGCCGGCGCACGCTACTCACCGAGCCGGCCGTGCAGATCCTGCCGCCGCTGTCGGTCCATGGCTTTCGTTTTTCCGAGGATGTGGAAGGTTACGTGGTGACCCTGGCGGCGCCGCTGGTCACGCACCTGCAAGCGCAACTGGGGCATTCGGTCAACGTCCTGGCCCAGGCCGAAAGCTACCCCGCCCTTGAGAATGCCGAGTACCTCAACAGCCTGTTCAGCGCCTTGCAGAATGAGTACGTGGGGCATCAACCGGCGCGGGAAATGCTGATGCATGCGCTGGTCAGCGTGATCATGGTCTGGGTCAGCCGCCAGGTGATGCAGCGCCACACCCAGGCCCAGCGCCCGCAACGGGCCCGGGAATACCTCAACGGCTTCATTCAGTTGGTGGAAGAAACCTATCGCGAGCACGTCAAGGTCGAGGACCTGGCCCATCGCCTGGGTATTTCCGTGTCGCACCTCAACGGCACCTGTCGGGAACTGGCGGGGCAACCGGCGTTGCAGATCATGCATGAGCGCCAGTTGCTGGAAGCCAAGCGCCTGCTGACCTACACCGGCATGACCATCTACGAGATTTCCGAAATGCTCGGGTTTTCCGATCCGACCAACTTCACCCGGCTGTTCCGCCGACGCGTCGGCATCTCGCCCAAGGCGTTCCGGGACCGGCTCAAGACCGATCAACAGGACGACTGACCACGCCTCAGCGCAGGGCGTTGAGGGTTGCGCTGTGGGGGATGCACCGTTCGAAGTTGCAACTGGCGTATTCACGGGGCAGTTGCCTGGCCTGCTCGACCCGGTAGGCCGCAGTGCCGTACAGCGCAAGCGTGGCGGCGCAGGTGACGAAAATGGCGAGGCGTCTTTTTATTTTAATGTTCATGGCGGTGACCTCTGAACGAATACCCGGGGGTACTACTTTCAGAATAGGTCAGCTATAGCGAGTTGCCAGCCAGGCAGGCTTTGTGTGTAACCCGATATTCAGAACACTGATATCCCTTTGTGGGAGCGAGCTTGTGGGAGCAAGGCTTGCCCGCGATGCAAACACCTCGGTGCAACTGATAGACCGAGGCGATGCCATCGCGGGCAAGCCTTGCTCCCACAGGTCTGCTCCCACAAACAGGGGTAGGGGTTTTCAGGCGGTTATGCCAGGTGTTCTGGTTTCATCGGGTCGCCCGGCTTGACGTCCAGTTGCTTGCGCACGTCCTCGAACATTTCGTCGTAGTACTTGTGCATCGAGCCGATGCTCGCGGTCTTGGGCAAGCCATACTTCTGGGCGACGCGCGTGGCATGGCGGGCGAAGTCGAAGGCCTGGTCCTTGGCCAGGAAGAACGTCTCGTCCAGGGACTTGTCTTCGACGGTGCCATGCACCCGGAATGACATGCCCGTGCCCTCCTTGCCGTCCTGATCGACCTTGTAGTCGATGCACAGGTTGTAGCTGAAGTCATCCTTGTTCAGCGCATGGCGCTCCATGTGCAGGTGTCCGGGTTCGAACATGGCCATAAGCAACTCTCCTTTGAAGGCATGGGGAGTAGGGCAGACCCTGGATCCGCCCCGCAAGTTTCCTGTTATCGATAAGCGATGCCAGGTGTCGCCGTGCTGATGCGGGTACCGGCCTTGCCCTGGACGATCGCTTCGATGTCCGAGAGTGAACCGATCACCGCAACCTTGCCAGTGTTGCGCGCGAATTCGCAGGCGGCCTGGACCTTCGGCCCCATGGAGCCGGCGGCGAAGCCGAGCTTTTCCATTTCGTCGGGGTGGGCCTGGGCGATGGCTTTCTGGGTCGGCTTGCCGAAGTCGATGAACGCGGCGTTGACGTCGGTGGCGATCACCAGCAGATCGCTTTCCAGCTGTTCGGCGAGCAGCGCCGAGCACAGGTCCTTGTCGATCACCGCTTCCACACCTTGCAGCTTGCCGTCGGCGTCGTACATCGTCGGGATGCCGCCACCGCCAGCGCAGATCACGATGCTGCCCTTTTCCAGCAGCCATTTGATCGGGCGGATTTCAAAGATGCGCTTGGGCCTGGGGCTTGCGACCACGCGGCGGAACTTGTCGCCATCCGGGGCGATGGCCCAGCCTTTTTCGACGGCCAGTTTCTGCGCCTCTTCCTGGCTGTAGACCGGGCCAATGGGCTTGGTGGGTTTTTGGAAGGCCGGGTCGTTGGCGTCCACTTCCACCTGGGTCAGGAGCGTGGCGAAGGGGACTTCGAAATCCAGCAGATTGCCCAGTTCCTGTTCGATGATGTAGCCGATCATGCCTTCGGTTTCGGCGCCGAGCACGTCCAGCGGATACGGGGTGACTGAGGTGTAGGCCGCCGCCTGCAACGACAGCAGGCCGACCTGCGGGCCGTTGCCGTGGGCGATGACCAGTTGGTTGCCAGGGTGGATTTTCGCGATCTGTTCGGTCGCGGTGCGGATGTTGATGCGTTGATTGTCTGCGGTCATGGGTTCACCCCGACGCAGGAGGGCGTTACCGCCCAGGGCAACGACGATACGCATGGTGCTGTCCTTTCAAAAATGGAACGAGAACGCAGTGATGATCGTTCCCACGCTCTGCGTGGGAACTCCGCCCGGGACGCTCCGCGTCCCCTGTGACGCAGAGCGTCACCGGATGCATTCCCACGCAGAGCGTGGGAACGATCACTCTTCAAGCGCCTAGATATCCGCCAACGCCGACACCAGGATCGCCTTGATGGTGTGCATGCGGTTTTCCGCTTGCTCGAAGGCGATGTTGGCCGGCGATTCGAACACTTCCTCGGTCACTTCCACGCCATTGGCCAGGTTCGGATAACGGGCGGCGATGTCCTTGCCGACCTTGGTTTCGCTGTTATGGAACGCTGGCAGGCAGTGCATGAATTTCACCCGCGGGTTGCCCGAGGCTTTCATCATTTGCGCGTTGACCTGGTAGGGCAGCAATTGCTCGATGCGCTCGTCCCAGGCTTCCACCGGCTCGCCCATGGACACCCAGATGTCGGTGTGGATGAAGTCCACGCCCTTGACGGCTTCCTTCGGGTCTTCGGTGATGGTGAGGCGCGCGCCACTTTCGGCGGCGAAGGCCTGGCACTGGTCGATGAAATCCTGGTGCGGCCACAAGGCTTTCGGCGCGCCGATGCGCACGTCCATGCCCAGTTTGGCGCCGATCATCAGCAGCGAATTGCCCATGTTGTAGCGGGCATCGCCCAGGTAGGCATAGCTGATGTCATGCAGCGGCTTGTCGCTGTGTTCGCGCATGGTCAGGGTGTCGGCGATCATTTGGGTGGGGTGGAATTCGGCGGTCAGGCCGTTGAACACCGGCACCCCGGCGAACTTGGCCAGTTCCTCGACGATTTCCTGTTCGAAGCCTCGGTACTCGATGGCGTCGAACATCCGGCCCAGGACCCGGGCGGTGTCTTTCATGCTTTCCTTGTGACCGATCTGCGATGACACCGGGTCGATGTAGGTGACGTGGGCGCCCTGGTCATGGGCCGCGACTTCGAAGGCGCAGCGGGTGCGGGTCGAGGTTTTCTCGAAGATCAGCGCGATGTTTTTGCCTTGCAGGTGTGGACGCTCGGTGCCGGTGTATTTGGCACGCTTGAGGTCGCGGGACAGGTCCAGCAAGTAGTGCAACTCGCGGTTGGTGTGGTGCATCAGACTCAGCAGGCTGCGGTTGCGCATGTTGAACGCCATGATGTGGATCTCCTCAGGTGTAGGTTATCCCCGGGGCCGGTCTCTGCCGTGGGATGCAGAGCAGTGCCGGCCCAGGCTCAAAGGTTAGTAATCGATCGGGTCGCGGATGATCGGGCAGGTCATGCAGTGACCGCCGCCCCGGCCCCGGCCCAGTTCGCTGGCACTGATGGTGATGACTTCCACACCGGCCTTGCGCAGCAGCGTGTTGGTGTAGGTGTTGCGGTCGTAGCCGATCACCACGCCTGGCTCCACGGCCACCACGTTGTTGCCGTCGTCCCATTGCTCGCGTTCGGCGGCGAAGCTATTGCCGCCGGTTTCCACCACTCGCAGCGCTGGCAGCTTGAGGGCCGCGGCCACGGTGTCGAGGAAACTGCTGTCCTCGCGGCGCACGTCGATGCCGCCGGGTTTGCTCTCGTCAGGGCGCAGGGAGAAGGCGACGATCTGGCTCACCACTTCCGGGAAAATCGTGACCAGATCGCGGTCGCAGAAGCTGAACACGGTGTCCAGGTGCATGGCGGCGCGGGATTTCGGCAAGCCGGCGACGATCACTCGCTCCACGGCTTTGTTCTTGAACAGGTTCAGCGCCAGTTGGCCGATGGCCTGGCGGGACGAACGTTCGCCCATGCCGATCAGCACCACGCCGTTGCCGATGGGCATCACGTCGCCGCCTTCGAGGGTGGCGTTGCCGTGCTCCTGGTCCGGGTCGCCGTACCAGACCTGGAAGTCAGC
Organism: Pseudomonas sp. A-RE-22; assembly: GCF_019956035.1. NCBI lineage: Bacteria > Pseudomonadati > Pseudomonadota > Gammaproteobacteria > Pseudomonadales > Pseudomonadaceae > Pseudomonas > Pseudomonas sp. A-RE-22. The sequence continues at coordinate 48,681 of NZ_JAHBCZ010000001.1, read as the reverse complement.
CTGGGTGAACTCGGGGTGGAATTTGTAGATGGCGCTGGCCAGCAGGGTTTCCTGGCGGCGCGCCGGCCAATACATAGGGTTCAGGGTTACGCCGCCGTAGATCCAGCAAGTGGTGTCGCGGGTGAACTGGGTGTTGGGCAGCGGCGGCAGGATGAAGCTGGAGTGCCCGAGGAAGTCGCGGAACATCTGGATGGTCTTGCCACCGAAGCTGTCCGGCAGGTCATCGGCCGAGACGCCACCGATCAGGAATTCGGCGATATGGCGCGGCTCCAGGCTGCGCAGCCACGAACCGACTTCGTTCACCAGGCCCAGGCCCACCGAGTTGGCGGTGATCTTGCGCTGCAGGATCCAGTCCAGGGCTTCGGGGATGGCGACGATGTCGGTCAGCAGGTTGTGCATCTCCAGCACGTCGATGTCGCGCTCGCGCATCTTGGTGACGAAATCGAAATGGTCGCGCTTGGCCTGGTTGACCCAGATCACATCGTCGAACAGCAGTTCGTCGCAGTTGTTCGGGGTCAGCCGCTGGTGGGCCAGGCCTGGGGAACACACCATGACTTTACGTAATTTGCCGGCTTCGGAATGCACGCCGTATTTCACTTTTTCCGTGGTCATTACAAATCCTCCAGTTAGAACAATCAGCCAACTACAAGGTCAGGAAGCCGTCGTAGAGCCCGTAGGCCGCCACCAGGGCGCCTGCGATCACTGCGGCGAAAATCAGCTTCTCGACAGAGGTGAAAATCGGTTTGCCCAGCTCGCGCTTGGCCTTGGCGAACAAAATCGCGCCTGGGGCATAGAGCAGGGCGGAGAGCAGCAGGTACTTGATGCCGCCGGCATACAGCAGCCACACCGCATAGATCAGGGCGATGGCACCGATGGCCAGGTCTTTGCGGCGCTCGGCCAGGGCGTTTTCATAGGTCTCGCCGCGCACCGCCAGCAACACGGCGTAGGCCGCCGACCACAGGTACGGCACCAGGATCATCGAGGTGGCGAGGTAGATCAGTGACAGGTAGGTGCTGGCCGAGAACAGGGTGATGACCAAAAACACCTGGACCATCGCGTTGGTCAGCCACAGGGCGTTGGCCGGTACGTGGTTGGCATTCTCCCGGCGCAGGAACTCGGGCATGGTGTGGTCTTTGGCGGCGGCGAACATGATCTCGGCGCACAGCAGCACCCAGGACAGCAGGGCGCCGAGCAGCGAGATGATCAGGCCGACGCTGATCAGCACCGCGCCCCAGTGTCCCACGACATGCTCCAGCACGGCGGCCATGGACGGGTTCTGCAGCTTCGCCAGTTCTGGCTGGGTCATGATGCCCAGGGACAGCACGTTCACCAGCATCAGGAACAGCAGCACGGTGATGAAGCCGATGACGGTGGCCTTGCCCACGTCGGTGCGTTTCTCGGCGCGGGCGGAAAAAATACTCGCGCCCTCGATGCCGATGAACACCCACACGGTGACCAGCATCATCCTGCGCACCTGGTTCATCACGCTGCCCAGGTCCGGGTTCATCGTGCCCCAGATGTCCCGGGTGAATATCTCGAGCTTGAAGGCGAACACCGCGATCAACACGAACAGCACCAGCGGCACGACCTTGGCGACGGTGGTCACCAGGTTGATGAACGCGGCTTCCTTGATGCCGCGCAGCACCAGCCAATGCACCGCCCACAACAACACCGAGGCGCCAATCACCGCAGCTACGGTGTTGCCTTCACCAAAAATCGGGAAAAAGTAGCCCAAGGTGCTGAACAACAATACGAAGTAGCCGACGTTGCCCAGCCAGGCGCTGATCCAGTAGCCCCAGGCGGATGAGAAACCCATGTAGTCGCCGAACCCGGCCTTGGCGTAGGCATACACCCCGCCATCCAGATCGGGTTTGCGGTTGGCCAGGGTCTGGAACACGAAGGCCAGGGTCAGCATGCCGACGGCGGTAATCGCCCAGCCGATCAGCACGGCACCGACATCGGCACTGGCCGCCATGTTTTGTGGCAAGGAAAAGATTCCCCCGCCGATCATTGAGCCGACCACCAGTGCAACCAGCGCACCCAATCGAAGTTTTCCGGGCGTATCAGACATTTGCGAGACTCCAGTGCAGGAGAAGAGAGTCGACAGACTAAGTCGATTTGAAAGTTGAATATCTGATCTGGATCAGTGCATGACAACATTCCATTGTTAATGAAGGAGTTAACACCATCCGTTGGCGTCTTGAAGTTGCTCGAAAGGCCCGTTTCAGGGCCTTTGGCAAAGGGTTTGTGAAGGTTTTCTTGCCGCAGGATTATTCACGCTAGTTGATTTCCGTTGAGTCGCAACTATTTTGTAGGCTGCATTCGTGACAAAAAGATAATGGGCGTCATGGTCTTTTTAATTACGCTCTTGGAGAATGGCCGAGTCATAAGCCTTTGGACTTTGTGTGGATGACGTTATTCAAAAACGTTATGTCGCTTTATTTACTTAATTTAATAGTGAGAAAAAATGCCGCAGCCGATTGAAAAGTTGCCACTGGGCGCACTGATCGCACTGGTGGTGGGGTCAATGATCGGCGGTGGGATTTTTTCCCTGCCGCAAAACATGGCGGCTCGGGCCGATGTCGGTGCGGTGCTGATCGGCTGGTCGATTACCGCCGTCGGCATGCTGACCCTGGCCTTCGTGTTCCAGACCCTGGCCAATCGCAAGCCGGAATTGGATTCGGGCGTGTACGCCTATGCCAAGGCCGGCTTCGGCGACTACATGGGCTTCTCGTCTGCCTGGGGCTACTGGATCAGCGCCTGGATGGGCAATGTCGGCTACTTCGTGTTGCTGTTCAGCACCTTGGGCTACTTCTTCCCGGTGTTCGGCCAAGGCAACACGCCGGTGGCCATCGGGTGTGCGTCGTTATTGCTGTGGGCGGTGCATTTCCTGGTGCTGCGCGGGATCAAGGAGGCGGCGTTGATCAACCTGGTGACCACCGTGGCCAAGGTCGTGCCGCTGTTGATGTTCGTCGTCATGGCCGCCGTGGCCTTCAAGGCCGAGATTTTCACCCGCGATATCTGGGGCGCGATGAGCCCGGACCTGGGCAGTGTGATGGACCAGGTGCGGCACATGATGCTGGTGACGGTGTTCGTGTTCATCGGCATCGAAGGCGCCAGCGTCTATTCGGCACGGGCAGAGAGACGTGCGGACGTAGGGCGTGCGACGGTGATCGGGTTCCTCGGGGTATTGGCGCTGCTGGTGCTGGTGAATGTGTTGTCCCTGGGGGTCATGAGCCAGCCGGAACTGGCGCAGTTGCAGAACCCGTCCCTGGCCGGTGTCCTGGAGCACATTGTCGGGCCTTGGGGGGCGTTGCTGATCAGCCTGGGGCTGGCGGTTTCACTGTTGGGAGCCTTGTTGTCCTGGGCACTGCTGTGCGCTGAAATTCTCTATGCCACCGCCCGGGACAGGACCATGCCGGCGTTCCTGACCAAGGAGAATGCCAACCACGCGCCGGTCAACGCGCTGTGGCTGACCAATGGCATGATCCAGCTGTTTTTGCTGATCACTCTGTTTTCCGCAGGCACCTACACCAGCCTGATCTATCTCGCCTCGTCGATGATCCTGGTGCCATACCTGTGGTCGGCGGCCTATGCGGTGCTGCTTTGCGCCAGGGGGGAAACCTACGAACAGGGCTCGGCCCGGCGCATGAAAGACCTGTTCATCGGTGGCGTCGCGCTGTGCTACGCGGTGTGGCTGCTGTACGCCGGCGGCGTGAAATACCTGCTGCTGTCGGCGCTGTTGTACGCGCCCGGGGTGATCCTGTTTGCCCAGGCCAAGCGCGAGCAGCGCCAACCCTTGTTCACCCATGTGGAAAAGGGGATTTTTGCTTGCGTGATGTCAGGGGCGGGTATGGCGGCGTATGGGTTGTACAGCGGGTTTTTGGCGTTGTGAGGCTTACCGCGATGTTGAGGCGATTCCTGTGGCGAGGGGATTTATGTGGGAGCAAAGCTTGCTCGCGAAACAGGCGCCTCGATTTCTGAGAGACCGCATCGCTTCCATCGCGGGCAAGCCTTTCCCACATCAACCCGTCACCACCGTGCTCGATGCGCGCCCAGTTCCGCCGCTGGCAAGGTCCATTGCAGCGGCGTCCCGGTGATTTTCAAGGGCACCTGCAGGCGATGGGCCGGTCCCCATGGGGTCTGTTCGACCACCAGGCCCTGATCATCCTCGGCCTCGGCTCGCAATGGGCTCGAATCCCCGGCGCCACGTTCGATCAACAGCTTCGCCGTGCGTGCCAGTGACAAGCGTGCCGAGCCGCCGTGACCGCTTGCCAGGCGCCGGGACAACAACACCAGGGCGCTGGCCGCCAGCAGATAGCCGGTGCCGTGATCCAGCGCTTGCACCGGCAGCGGTGTCGGTTTGTCGGTGTGTTTCCAGCCCATGCCGGTTTCGGCGATGCCGCTGCTCATTTGCACCAGGCTGTCGAAGCCGCGCCGGTTCTGCCACGGACCGCTCCAGCCATAGGCATTGAGGCTGACGTCGATCAGGCCGGGGGCCATCTGCCGGCGCTGCTCGGCGCCGTAGCCCAGGCGTTCCAGGGCGTCGGCACGGTAGCCGTGCAAGAGGATGTCGGTGTCCTTGAGCAATGCCTCGAACGCCGCGCGATCTTCGGCCCGATGCAAGTCGAGGCGGGCGCAGCGTTTGCCCAGGGTGACTTCTGGCACCACGCCGGGTTCGTTCCAGGTCGGCGGGTCGATGCGCAGCACGTCGGCCCCCAGGCCGGCGAGGAAGCGGCTGGCGATGGGGCCGGCCAGCACGCGGGTCAGGTCCAGCACCTTGAGCCCCGCCAGTGGCTGGGTCACGGAGCCGAGCCAGGGTTTGCGCTGCTCTCCAGTCGTTTCACTCAGGTGTACCAGCGGCTCGGCATTCACCGCCAGGCCTTGGGGATGGACCTGCCACGCCTGCCACGAACGCATCTCGGCAGCACAACCGCCAGCGTCGACCACGGCCTGTTCCAGCTCGGCCTTGTTCCATCGGGCCACCCTGGCCGCCATGTCGGCGCGGTCGGTGCAGGTGCCGAGGACTTTTTCCGCCGCAAGGCGATGATGCGGTGCGTTGGTGTGCAGGCGAATCCAGCCGTCGGCGCTGGCGTAGTCGCCGGCCACCGGGTCCCACATCGGCGGCACGCTCCAGCCGATGGGGCGCAGGGAGGTGGAGAACCAGAACGACGCCAGGCGTCGGTCGACCTCGACAGGTGGCAGGCGAGCGGTTTGTTGCTGGATGAGTTCGGCGGTCGCCTGCCCGGCCACGGCGATGCTGGCGCTGGCCAGCTCCGTGACGGCGAAGGCCGAGGGCAGCGCACCGTCGCCAGTGAAGGTGATCGGGGTCGTGGGCAAACCGAGTGCGGTTTGCATGGACGTGAGCAGATCTGACATCGAAAGCCCTCCAGTACGAGAGGGCGATCATAGTTCAAAAATCCGTTGGGGGTCGCTGCGCATCCCGGCGGTAGCAAGAGCCCTGTGCCTGTTCCGGGCGCGACCAGATCCACAGATTGCCCAGGCCCATGCCGGCGAGCGCGAGGTAAACCGGCCAGCCGTGGTCGAGCAGCACCAGCATCAAGCCTGCGCAGAGCAGCATGCTGGTGGTGGCACCGATCTTGGCCCGGCGCGGGATGACCTTGCCGTTGCGCCAGTTGTGCAGCATCGGCCCGAACAGGCGATGGTTCTCCAGCCAGGCGCTCAGGCGCGGTGAACTGCGGGTCGCGGCCCAGGCGGCCAACAGGATGAACTCGGTCGTCGGCAAGCCGGGCACGACGATGGCGACCAGGCCGATGGCCAGGCTGGTGTAGGCGAGCAGGGCGAAGAGCAGTTGGGTGAGTTTTGAGGGGCGGTTCATCAGCGTTTTTTCAATCACGCACAATTCCTGTGGGAGCGAGCTTGCTCGCGATGGCGGTGGGTCAGTTGGCATTGATGTCGGCTGTGCTGACGCTATCGCGAGCAAGCTCGCTCCCACACTGGTTTCTGGGTGACTGAAGATATGCATCCACCCATAAATCTTCTGTGGGGCGGTGTGAATCAGGCCAACTCGGCCGCGTAGGCTTGTTCCAGCAGCACCGTAAACCGGTTGAATGCGTCCAGCGCGCCTTGGTCCGCCTCGGCTTCCTGCTGTTCGGTGAAGACCAGGCCGTCTAGGGTGCGGGTGAAGGATTTCCAGCCTTCGGCGCGCCCTCCGGCAGGTTCTGCCAAGTGCCGGGCGCCGAAGGTCTCGCTCAATCCCAGGCCCACGGCACGCTTGATCAGGAACGCGGCGCCGAGCTTGGAGCCTTCGGAGACGAACAGCCAGCCCAGGGCTTCGGCCTGGGTCGGGTTTTTCACCGCGCCGGCCACTGGCGCAGGGACTTCGGTGTCCAGGTCTGCCAGATCCGCCTTGGCCGCCTCTGCCCGGCACCGGGCCGGGAGGTCGGGGATCAGGGCGGACAGTTCGGCGTCGTTGTACAGCGCCACCAGCTCCGACTGGAACAGGTACTGGGCGACGACGAAACGGGCGAAGCTGGCCGGGGTTTCGAACGGGGCGTGGGCCTTGACCAGCGCGTCGAGCCGGCTGTGGGGCTCGTGGGTGATCTGGTTCAGGCGTTGGGAGCGTGAAGCGGGATGTTGTGTGTTCATGAAAAAATCCTTCGAATTAGAACGGTGTGGCAAGGGGTGTGGGAGCAAAGCTTGCTCGCGAAACAGGCGCCTCGATCTCTGAAAGACCGCATCGCCTGCATCGCGGGCAAGCCTTGCTCCCACATGACTCTCCTCATCACAGGTATTTGTTTTGCCTGGCAAATCGAGTCAGATATCCCAGATCAGGTTCACCGCGAAGTTACGCCCCGGCGCCGTCAGGCGATCGAGGTTGGCGGGGCTCAGCACCGCCGCTTCGCCGACGCTGTCGTAGCCGCGCACGTCGTCCCACAGCCAGTACTTCTTGTCGGTGAGGTTGTAGAGGCCGCCGCTGACGGTTACATCGTCGGTCACCTTGTAGAAACCGCTCAGGTCGAGGATGCCGAAGCCCGGTGTCTTGAACTGGCTGCTCACGCCATCGGGCGAGTTGAAGTTGCTGTCGTCGACGCGGTCCTTTTTCTTGACCAAGGTCCAACTGAGCAAAGTGCCGTAGCGGTCCTGGTCGTAGCCCAGGCCGAACACGCCGGTCAGCGGGTTGACGCTGTTGAGCGGCTCGCCGGTGTCGTTGTTGCGACCGTACGCGTAGGCCACCGAGCCTTGGGTGTACAAGCCCTTCGGTGCGCCAAACACGTCCAGTTCCAGGCGTCCCCTGGCCTCGGCGCCCTTGATGGTGGCGTGCTCGATGTTGTTGCTCTGGAAGGTCAACTGGTCGGCGCCGGGGGTGATGGCATCTTCGTTGATGAAGTCGCGGTACTTGTTGTAGAACACCGCCACGTCGAACGAGCCGGAATCGAAACGGCCGCGCAGGCCGGTCTCGTAGCTCTTGCTTTTTTCCGGTTCCAGATCGGGGTTGGGTTCTACGCTATAGCCGGCGCCGGGGTTGTCGAAACGACCGTACAGGGCCTTGGCGGTCGGGGTGCGAAAGCCTTCGGCGTACTGGCCGTACCAGGTGTACTCATCGCTCAGGGCGTAGGTCACGCCGAACTTCGGTGAGACGCGGTGCCAGGTCTTGTTCTTGCCGCTGATGTCACCGCCGCCGCTGGGGTCCACGGTGTTGAGGAATTCCTCGGTCAGGTGCGGCTTGAGCCGGGTGTAGTCGTAGCGCAGGCCAGGCGTGAAGGTCCATTTGTCCCAACTGATCTGGTCCTGGGCGAACAGGCTGTAGGTGTTGATGGTCGGGTCGGGGAAATCGCTGGCTTTTGCCAGCACGTCCCGGGTGCTGATGGCGCCTACCGCGGAGCAACCGACGCCGACCGCCAGGCACACGCCATTGCCGCTGCGCGAGCCGGTGACTTTCTGCTGCTTGAGGGTGGTGCCGTAAGTCAGCGCGTGATCGGTGTCGGCGACGCTGAAGGCCTTGTCCAGTTGCGCGTCGAAGACCCACTGTTTCTCTTCATAGAGGGTCTCCCGGGTGCGCAGGACCCGGCGGGTGATGGGGAAGTAGAATTCGGCGGTGCTCTGGTCGGTCTTGGCGACCTGGTGATTCAGGCTCCACTTCATGTGATCGGCCAGCAGGCTGTCGAGGGCGAAGCTGTGCTCCAGGCCGAAACGCTCGCGGGTGATGGTGTCGTTGCCGGTGCGCCACTGGTACATGCCGCCGGGCAGCACAGAGGCGGGGATGGCCGGTTGGCCGTTGGCGTAGGGGCCGCCGTAGGCGCTTTTCAGGTCGCTGTCGCGGTCGTCCTTGTATTTCTCGTAGACCAGGCCAAGGCGTGAGTCATCGCTGTAGTTCCAGCCGAGCTTGGCCAGCACGTTGTTGGCGCGCACGTCTTCGGGGTTGGCGGCGGTGCGGTCCAGGCCCGTGCCGTTGTGGCTGCCGTAGGATTCGGTTTCATGACCGTCGCGTCGGCTGTAGTGCAACAGACTATCGAACTGCCCGCTGCGACCGGCGACGGTGGCGGACTTGAGCCAGCTCTCGTCGGCGGAGCTGTAGCCGGTCTTCAGGCGGGCGCCAACGTCTTGGCCCGGCTTGATGATGTCATCTGGATCGAGAGTGAAATAGCTGACGGCACCACCAATGGCATTGCTGCCGTACAGCACCGAGGCCGGGCCGCGCAGGATTTCCACGCGCTTGATGATTTCCGGGTCGACGTAGTTGCGCTGGGTCTTGGCGTAGGGGCCGTTGAAGAAGCCGCCGGGGATCTCCACGCCGTCGACCTGGGTCAGGATCCGGTTGCCGTCGATGCCGCGGATATTGTAGCCGCTGATACCGCCGCGCTGGCCCGCGCCGCCCACCGATACGCCCGGCTCATAGCGCACCAGGTCCTTGAGGGTATTGACGTTGTTGCGGTCCAGTTCCTGGCGGTCGTGGACGGTGACCGTGCTCGGCACGCTGATGATGTCCTGTTCCTGGCGGGTGGCGCTGATGGTCACCTGTTGCAACTCCAGCGCGCTGCCGGCACTGCGTTTTTCCAGGACGATGCTGTTGTCGCCCAGCTTGCGGTAGCTCAGGTTGGTCCCCACCAACAGGCGCTCCAGGGCTTTTTCAGGTGGCAGCGAGCCGTTCACCCCAGGCGAGGCGACGCCTGCAGCCAGTTCCGCCGGCATGCCGACTTGCCAGCCGGTGATCGCAGTGAATGCATTCAGGGCCGAGACCAGTGGCTGCCGGGCGATGGCAAAGCTGTAGTCGCCCATGTTGCGTGCAGCGGGTTGCACGGTGGTGGCGGCCAGGACGAGCGGCGCTGTGCCGGCCATCAGCAGGGCAGCGGTGAGTAATGACAACGTGCAAGAGGGGGCAAGAAACCGGCAAGTAAGGCGAGAGGACATCGATAGCGCTCCGTGTCGCATCTGTTATAGGTGCAGATTCACATCGTTGGATGCGAATCAATTGCATTGGCTATAACGAGACGAATCAACGGAGCCTATCGAGTAAAAATAATTCTCATTTAGTTCAGGATCACCAGCGCAGGGAACTCCTGGAGCCGCGCCGAGGTGATATGGGCCAGCGAACGGACCACGTCCAGTGGCTGGTCGAGGCGGTAATTGCCAGTCACAGCGACGTTGGCCAATTGTTCGTTACTGTTGATGATCCAGCCGGGGTAATAGCGTCGCAGCTCGGCCAGTACCTGGCTCAGTGGCCGGTTTTCGAACACCAGCCGACCCTGGACCCAGGCCAGGTCAGTGTTGGCATCGAGCCGGGCCGGGCGGTCGAAGCCGTTGGGGCCGATGCGGATGCTTTCGCCGGCTGACAGCCGCACATGGGTGTCGTTGCGGGTGGCCCGCAGGTCCACGTCGCCGCGCTGCACCTGGACCTGGGCCACGCCGTCGAGGTAACGCACGGCGAACGTGGTGTCGCTGACGCTGGCCATGACCGGGCCTGCATCGATTTCCAGCGGCAGGCTACGGTTGCCCGGGACTTCGAAAAACGCCTCGCCCTTGTACAGACGCGCCACCTGCCGCTGCTCGTTGAACGTGCTGGAGAAGGCCGAATCGGTGTTGAGCAGGACCTTGGAGCCGTCCTCCAACTGCAAGCGCTGGCGCTCACCGACCACGGTCAGGTGGTCGGCCTGCAAGCGCAGGGGCAGGTCGCTGAAGTTGAACAGGCCGAGAAACAGCACGGCGGCAGTGGCCAGGGGTTTCCAGTGGGCGCGCAGGCGCGACAGCGCGGTGACCTTGGGCGTGGCTTCAAGTTGGCGGGCACTTTCCATCACCTGCGGGCCGTTCCAGATCGCCTGGGCCCGGGCGAACGCCTCGCCATGGCGTGGATCGGCCGCCAGCCAGGCGTGGAACTGCCGCGTCTGTTCCTCGCTGGGGTTGTCCAGCAGGATCAGCCAGTCCAGCGCCTGCTCCATGGCATGGGCGGTTTGCTGCGTCGCAGTGGGCTCGGCAGAGCGGTGATTGTCCGTCACAGTCGGTTCTCGGTATTTAGCGGCACGGGCTCAAGCTACAAGCTGTACGCAGCAAGTGGCAAGCGTGTGCGCAGCTTATGGCCTGAAGCGTGGAGCCGGGTCACTGCTCGCCGTGGCTACGTTCAGCCACACCCACACAGATCGCCATGATCAATTTCAGTTCCTTTTGCACGGTGCTCAGGGACACGCCCAGGCGTTCGGCGATTTGCTGGTAACTGTGGCCATGCAGGCGGCTGAGAATGAAGATCTGCTGCTGTCGCGAACTCAGGGCCTGGAGGCTGACGTTCAGGCGCTCGAGCAGTTGTTGGGCATGGGCGGCGTCCTCGGCGCTGCTCTGGGGGGCGACGACGTTGTGGACGACCTCCGGCGGTACGTCATCCAGCAAGGTCCGCGACTGGATGCGCCGGGCGCGCAGATGGTCCAGCGCCAGGTTGCGGGCAGTCTGGAAGACAAAGGGTTCGAGGTGCTCGACCGTGCGTTCGCCCAGTGCGCGGGTGACGCGCAGGTAGGTTTCCTGGAGCAGGTCTTCGGCGGTACTGGGGTTGCTGACCATGCGCTCGAGGGTGCGCAGCAGCGGCGTGCGCTGGGCGAGGAAGACGTGATGAAAGCGCGATTGACTCACGGTAGGGCCCGATCTGGTTCGAGTAGATGATAATGCTTATCATCTGTCGAGCGGGTCAAGCCTTCATTTCATCACGCCGAAACCCTGTGTGGAGCGCAAACCTGTGGGAGCAAAGCTTGCTCGCGATAGCGATTTCAAAGCCAGCACAGATGCTGCATGTGACGGTGTCATCGCGAGCAAGCTTTGCTCCCACAGGCCTGCTCCCAGGGTTTGCTCTTACAGGCCCGCTCCACATTGGCCAGCAATGAGTTACTCGGCGTTACACAGCGCCAGGCAGTTATCCAGCATGCGGTTGGAGAAGCCCCATTCGTTGTCATACCAGGCCAGTACCTTGAGCAGCTTGCCGCTGGCCTTGGTGTGGTTGGCGTCGAAGATCGACGACAGCGGGTTGTGGTTGAAGTCACTGGAGACCAGCGGCAGGGTGTTGTAACCGAGGATCTTCGAATGCTGGCTGGCATGGCGCAGCAGTTCGTTGACTTCTTCGGCCGACGCTTCGCGCTTGAGCTGCACGGTCAGGTCGACCAGGGACACGTTGATCACCGGTACACGCACCGCCATGCCGGTCAGCTTGCCCGCCAGTTCCGGCAGCACCAGGCCCACCGCCTCGGCGGCGCCGGTCTTGCTCGGGATCATGTTCTGCGTGGCCGAACGGGCGCGGTACGGGTCGCTGTGGTAGACGTCGGTCAGGTTCTGGTCGTTGGTGTAGGCATGGATGGTGGTCATCAGGCCGCTTTCGATGCCCAGCTCGCGGTGCAGTACCTGGGCCACTGGGGCCAGGCAGTTGGTGGTGCACGAAGCGTTGGAGATGATCTGGTGGGACTGGCGCAGGATATCGTGGTTCACGCCGTACACGACGGTGGCATCGGCGCCCTTGGCCGGGGCCGAGATGATCACCTTGCGGGCGCCGGCGCTGATATGCGCGGCTGCCTTGGAGCGATCGGTGAACAGGCCGGTGCATTCGAACACGACGTCGATTTTTTCAGCCGCCCAAGGCAGTTCGGCCGGGTTGCGGATGGCGCTGACCGAGATGCGGTCGCCATTGACCGTCAGGCTTTCGTGATCGTGCTGCACGTCGGCATCGAACGTGCCGTGGACGGTGTCGAACTTGAGCAGATGAGCATTGATTGCACTGTCACCCAGGTCGTTGATGGCGACGATCTGCAGGTCGCGACGATAGCCTTGGGTATACAGTGCACGGAGGACGTTGCGGCCGATGCGGCCAAAACCATTGATTGCGATTCTAAGAGTCATTAACTGCGCCGCCGTCGATTTGTTGTTGGAATTACAAGATTATTCGCATAAAAATAGAAAACAAGCCTTTTTAGTGGCAATATTTTGTTTTATCTACAACGAGTGACCTGAATCAACTGGTCCGAATGGTCAAGAAACCGTCTGTCGCCTCGCCTTTTACACAGCGTGCAGCGGGCTTTTGATCAGCATAGACAATCAGGTCGCCACACCCGTTAGCCTGGAGTTCTACACATGCATCCCCGCGTTCTTGAGGTCACCGAACGGCTTATCGCCCGCAGCCGCGCCACGCGTCAGGCTTACCTTGCATTGATCCACGGTGCAGCCAGCGACGGTCCGATGCGCGGCAAGCTGCAGTGCGCCAACTTCGCTCACGGCGTGGCTGGTTGCGGCACCGAAGACAAGCATCACCTACGGATGATGAACGCCGCCAACATCGCCATCGTGTCGTCCTATAACGACATGCTCTCGGCCCACCAGCCCTACGAAACCTTCCCGGAACAGATCAAGAAAGCCCTGCGCGAAATCGGCTCGGTCGGCCAGTTCGCCGGTGGCACGCCAGCGATGTGCGACGGCGTGACCCAGGGCGAGGCGGGGATGGAACTGAGCCTGCCGAGCCGCGAAGTGATCGCCCTCTCAACGGCGGTGGCGCTGTCCCACAACATGTTTGACGGCGCACTGATGCTCGGCATCTGCGACAAGATCGTCCCGGGCCTGATGATGGGCGCGCTGCGCTTCGGTCACTTGCCGACGATCTTCGTGCCAGGCGGGCCGATGGTCTCGGGCATTTCCAACAAGGAAAAAGCCGACGTCCGCCAGCGCTACGCCGAAGGCAAGGCCACCCGCGAAGAGCTGCTGGAGTCGGAGATGAAGTCCTACCACAGCCCCGGCACCTGCACCTTCTACGGCACCGCCAACACCAACCAGTTGTTGATGGAAGTGATGGGCCTGCACTTGCCGGGCGCCTCGTTCGTCAATCCGAATACGCCATTGCGCGATGCCCTGACCCGTGAAGCGGCGTTCCAGGTCACGCGCATGACCAAGCAGAGCGGCAACTTCATGCCTATCGGCGAAATCGTCGACGAACGCTCGCTGGTCAACTCCATCGTTGCGCTGCACGCCACTGGCGGCTCTACCAACCACACCCTGCATATGCCGGCCATCGCCATGGCGGCGGGCATCCAGCTGACCTGGCAGGACATGGCCGACCTCTCCGAGGTGGTGCCAACCCTGAGTCACGTCTACCCGAACGGTAAGGCCGACATCAACCACTTCCAGGCGGCGGGCGGGATGTCGTTCCTGATCCGTGAATTGCTGGAAGCCGGTTTGCTCCACGAAAACGTCAACACCGTGCTCGGTCACGGCCTGAGCCGCTACACCCAGGAACCGTTCCTCGAGGATGGCGAGCTGGTGTGGCGCGACGGCCCGATCGAAAGCCTCGACGAAAACATCCTGCGCCCGGTAGCTCGCGCGTTCTCGTCTGAAGGCGGCCTGCGGGTGATGGAAGGCAACTTGGGCCGTGGCGTGATGAAGGTCTCCGCCGTGGCCTTGGAAAACCAGGTTGTCGAAGCGCCTGCGATGGTGTTCCAGGATCAACAGGACCTGGCCGACGCGTTCAAGGCCGGCCTGCTGGAGAAAGACTTCGTCGCGGTGATGCGTTTCCAGGGCCCGCGCTCCAACGGCATGCCGGAGCTGCACAAGATGACGCCGTTCCTCGGCGTATTGCAGGACCGTGGCTTCAAAGTGGCGCTGGTGACCGACGGGCGCATGTCCGGCGCATCGGGGAAAATCCCGGCGGCCATTCATGTCAGCCCCGAAGCTTATGTCGGTGGTGCGTTGGCCCGGGTGCAGGAGGGCGATATCATCCGTGTCGATGGCGTCAAAGGCACCTTGGAATTGAAGGTGGACGCCGAGGAATTCGCCGCGCGCACGCCGGCCAAGGGCTTGTTGGGCAACAACATCGGCACTGGTCGCGAGCTGTTCGGTTTCATGCGCATGGCCTTCAGCTCGGCGGAGCAGGGCGCCAGCGCCTTCACCTCTGCCCTGGAGACGCTTAATTGAAACTGGCTTTGGTCGGTGATATCGGTGGGACCAACGCACGCTTTGCGCTGTGGAAAAACCACACCCTGGAAAACATCCAGGTGCTGGCAACGGCGGATTATGCCTGCCCGGAAGATGCAATTCAGGTGTACCTCAGTGGCCTGGGCCTGAAGCCGGGCGCCATCGGTTCGGTGTGCCTGTCGGTGGCCGGTCCCGTGAGCGGCGATGAGTTTCGCTTTACCAACAATCACTGGCGCCTGAGCAACCTGGCGTTCTGCCAGACCTTGCAGGTGGAGAAGCTGTTGCTGGTCAACGACTTCTCGGCCATGGCCCTGGGCATGACTTGCTTGCGTCCCGATGAGTACCGGGTCGTGTGCGAAGGCACCCCGGAGCCGTTGCGCCCGGCAGTGGTGATCGGCCCGGGCACCGGGCTGGGCGTCGGTACGCTGCTGGACCTGGGCGAGGGTCGTTTCGCGGCGTTGCCGGGGGAGGGCGGCCATGTCGACCTGCCCATGAGCAGCCCGCGGGAAACCCAGCTGTGGCAGCACATCTACAACGAAATCGGCCACGTCAGCGCCGAAACCGCCCTGAGTGGCAGCGGCTTGCCTCGGGTGTACCGGGCCATTTGCGCAGTGGACGGCCATGTGCCGGTACTCGACACCCCCGAGTCCATCACTGCAGCCGGCCTGGCGGGCGACCCGATTGCCCTGGAAGTGCTCGAGCAGTTCTGCCGCTGGCTGGGGCGCGTGGCCGGCAACAATGTATTGACGCTGGGTGGGCGCGGCGGTGTCTATATCGTCGGGGGCGTGGTCCCGCGGTTTGCCGATTTCTTCCTCGAAAGTGGTTTCGCCCGTTGCTTCGCCGACAAGGGCTGCATGAGCGATTACTTCAAGGGCATTCCGGTCTGGCTGGTGACCGCGCCGTACTCGGGCCTGATGGGCGCGGGTGTGGCGTTGGAGCAAAGTTAAGACCGCGTCGCTTGCATCGCGGGCAAGCCTTGCTCCCACAAGATGTGCTTGATCTTGCGGGGAGCACTGTGGGAGCAAAGCTTGCTCGCGATAAGGTCCGAACAGGCGATAAAAAACTCGATGTCCATCAGGCATAATCGCCCCCATCCAAACAACAAGGACGAGGCCCGTGAGTTCAGTGAACAAATCGATTTTGTTGGTTGACGACGACCAGGAGATTCGCGAACTGCTGGACACCTACCTCAGCCGTGCGGGGTTCCAGGTGCGGACCACACCCGACGGTGCCGGGTTTCGCCAGGCGCTGAACGATGCACCGAGCGACCTGGTGATCCTTGATGTGATGCTGCCCGATGAAGACGGCTTCAGCCTTTGCCGCTGGGTTCGCCAACACCCACGCCAGGCCCATGTGCCGATCATCATGCTCACCGCCAGTTCCGACGAGGCCGACCGGGTCATTGGTCTTGAACTGGGCGCCGATGATTACTTGGGCAAGCCTTTCAGCCCACGGGAATTGCAGGCGCGCATCAAGGCGCTGCTGCGTCGGGCGCAATTCGGCCAGGAACGCTCCGGCGGCGAAGTGCTGGCCTTCGATGAATGGCGGCTGGACATGGTCAGTCATCGGTTGTTTCACACCGACGGTGAAGAAGTGATTCTCTCCGGTGCCGATTTCGCCCTGCTCAAGTTGTTTCTCGATCATCCCCAGGAAATCCTCGATCGCGACACTATCGGCAATGCGACCCGTGGTCGTGAGCTGATGCCCCTGGACCGAATCGTCGACATGGCAGTCAGTCGCCTGCGCCAGCGCCTGCGTGATACCGACAAGCCGCCACGGCTGATTCGCACGGTGCGTGGCAGCGGTTATCAGCTGGCGGCCAGTGTGGTTGCCAGCAATGGTCATTGACTGGATCAAAAAAGTCGCCCGACGGGTACCGGTACCGCGCTCGTTGCTGGGGCGGATGCTGTTGCTGACCTTGCTGGTGGTGCTGTTCGCCCAGACCCTGTCCAGCCTGATCTGGGTCTCGCAACTGCGCGCCACCCAGCTCGAAGGCCTGGTCACCAGTGCCCGCAGCCTGGCCCATTCGATGACCGCCAGCGTCAGTTATTTGCGTTCGCTGCCAGTGGCGTACCGGCCATTGGTGCTGGACCAGTTGCGCAGCATGGGCGGCACGCGGTTTGTCGTGACGCTCAACGATAAGCCCCTGGGCATGGATGTGCTGCCGATAACGCCGCGCAAACTGGCGGTGCTCAAGGCAGTGGACGACGTGCTGCGCCGGTCCCTGGGCAATAGCGCGGACATCTCGGTGAATTTTGTGAGCCCCGACGACCTGCGGATCTTCAATGCCGGGCTCAAGCTCGAGGAGCTGCCCCGTTCGTGGGCTCACTACGCCTTGACCCTGGAACCGGTGAACCCGCCGGTGCTGGTCACGCAGATCCAGATGGCGCCGGGGGAGTGGCTGTACATCGCCTCGCTGCTGCCCGAACCCTACACCAGCCTCGAAGAGCAAGACCTGCCCAAGCAACAGGTCGGTTTCATCGTGCTCACCAGCAGCTTGTTATTGCTGTTCATCGGTTTGCTGGTGCACTGGCAGAGCCGACCGCTCAAGCGTTTGGCCCGGGCCGCGCGGGACATGTCCCTGGGCGCCGAGGTGGAGCCGGTGGCCGAGGGCGGCGGCAGCGAAGTGGTGGAGGTGGGGCGGGCGTTCAATGCCATGCGCGAACGCATCAGCCGTTACCTGACGGAGCGCAGTCAATTGTTCAGCGCGATCTCCCACGACTTGCGCACACCGATCACCCGATTGCGGCTGCGAGTCGAGCTGCTGGAAGACGAGAACCTGCAGGCCAAGTTCGGTCGTGACCTGGATGAGCTGGAACTGCTGGTCAAAGGCGCGCTGCAATGCGTCAAGGACACCGACATCCACGAAAACATCGAGCCGGTGGACCTCAATCATGTGCTCGATTGCCTGGTCGAACCTTACCTGGCGCCCAACGGCAACGGCCGGGTGACCCAGGATGGCCGGGCCCTGGCGCCATATCCCGGCAAGCCGCTGGCCCTCAAGCGCTGCATCGGCAACCTGATCGACAACGCCTTGAAATACGGCCAGAACGCCCACCTGCACATCGATGACGATGAAACTGCCTTCATCCTGCACGTCGACGACGAAGGCCCCGGCGTGCCGGAACAGCGCCTGGAGCAGGTCTTCGAACCGCACTTCCGCCTCGCCGGGCAGCAGCAAGGCTATGGCCTGGGCCTGGGCATCGCCCGCAACATCGCCCACAGCCATGGCGGGGAAGTGAGCTTGCAGAACCTGCGCGAAGGGGGGTTGCGGGTGACGTTGCAGTTGCCTCGCAGTGTGGAGTAGCCAGCCGTGTTGACTGATCGTTCCCACGCAGAGCGTGGGAACGATCATCAAAGTAAATGTCACAGCTTGGTGACATAACTCGCCCCTTTCGTTACCTGCCCCTCGCCATCCCTTGTTTAGACTCCCTGCGTCAAAACAACAAAAAAGGTACCACCCAATGGACACCTTCCAACCGGCCTTCAGCAGTTGGCTGAACGCCCCTGCCCACCAGCAATGGCTTGCCGACGAAGGCTTGCGGCTGCTGGCGTTCGCCAAGGCGTCGAAGCTGGCGGACGGCTTCGGCAACCTGGACGAGCGCGGCCACCTGCCGGCCGATGCCCGGGCCGAGACCATGAACACTGCGCGCATGACCCACAGCTTCGCCATGGCCCACATCCAGGGCCTGCCGGGGTTTGCCGAGCTGGTGGACCACGGCGTCCAGGCGCTGAGCGGCCCCTTGCGCGACGCCGAGTACGGTGGCTGGTTTGCCACGACGCGGCCTGGTGAAGACGGCGCGGGCAAGGCGGCTTACCTGCATGCATTCGTTGCCCTGGCGGCCAGTTCCGCAGTGGTGGCCCAGCGTCCCGGCGCCCAGGCGTTGCTGGACGAAGCGGTGCGGATCATCGATGAGCATTTCTGGAGCGAAGAAGAGGGGGCACTGCGCGAATCCTTCAACCGCGACTGGAGCGAGGAAGAGGCCTATCGTGGCGCCAACAGCAACATGCACGCCACCGAAGCCTTCCTCGCACTGGCCGATGCCACCGACGACCCACGCTGGCTGGCTCGCGCCCTGCACATCGTCGAACGGGTGATCCACACCCATGCCGCCGCCAACGACTACCTGGTGGTGGAGCATTTCGATCGACACTGGCAGCCGCTGCGCGAATACAACCAGGACAACCCTGCCGATGGTTTCCGTCCCTACGGCACCACCCCTGGTCACGGTTTCGAATGGGCGCGACTGCTGCTGCACCTTGAAGCGGCGCGCGTCCAGATCGGCATGCTGACCCCGGGTTGGCTGGCCCAGGATGCGCAAAAACTCTTCGATCAGAACTGCCGTCACGGCTGGAACGTCGACGGTGCGCCGGGCATTGTCTACACCCTGGATTGGGACAACCGCGCCGTGGTTCGCCATCGCCTGCACTGGGTCCACGCCGAAGCGGCGGCCGCTGCCAGCGCCTTGCTCAAGCGCACCGACGAGGCGAAGTACGAAGCCTGGTACCGGCGCTTCTGGGAGTTCTGTGACAAACATTTCATCGACCGCTGCAACGGCAGCTGGCATCACGAACTCGATCCGCAAAATTGCCCCAGCGCCGATATCTGGTCGGGCAAGCCGGACCTGTATCACGCCTGGCAGGCGGTCCTGATTCCGCGCCTGCCCCTGGCACCAAGCATGGCGTCAGCCCTGGCGCGGTTATCCAGTCCTTCGCCTGTGTAACCATGTCGTGACATTTGCACGTCCCTTCGTTACCTGCGAAGGGATTCCCTCTGATTAGAATCCATGCAGCGCAAGCACCAGACTTGCATGCATAACAACAAGAAAGGTAATTCTAGATGAATGCGATTTCTCGCCTCGCTACTGTCATTTCTCTTGCTTCCTTGCTTCCCGTCGCAGCATTTCCTGTCACTACCCTTGCCGCCGAATCCAAAGGTTCCGTGGAAGTCGTCCACTGGTGGACGTCGGGTGGCGAAAAAGCCGCGGTCGATGTGCTCAAGGCCCAGGTAGAAAAAGACGGCTTTACCTGGAAGGACGGCGCTGTCGCCGGTGGTGGCGGTTCCACTGCCATGACCGTGCTCAAGAGCCGTGCCGTGGCCGGCAACCCACCGGGCGTCGCCCAGATCAAGGGCCCGGACATCCAGGAATGGGCGTCCACCGGGCTGCTCGACACCGACATCCTCAAAGATGTTGCCAAAGCCGAGAAGTGGGACAGCCTGCTCGACAAGAAAGTCTCCGATACCGTGAAGTACGACGGTGACTATGTCGCCGTGCCGGTGAACATCCACCGCGTCAACTGGCTGTGGATCAACCCGGAAGTCTTCAAGAAAGCCGGCATCACCAAGAACCCGACCACCCTCGAAGAATTCTACGCAGCCGGCGACAAGCTCAAGGCCGCGGGCTTTATTCCGCTCGCCCACGGTGGCCAGCCTTGGCAGGACAGCACCGTATTCGAAGCCGTGGTGCTCTCGGTCATGGGCGCTGATGGCTACAAGAAAGCCCTGGTCGACCTGGACAACAAGGCGCTGACCGGTCCGGAAATGGTCAAGGCGCTGACCGAGCTGAAGAAAGTCGCGACCTACATGGACGCCGACGGCAAGGGCCAGGACTGGAACCTTGAAGCGGCCAAGGTCATCAACGGCAAGGCCGGCATGCAGATCATGGGTGACTGGGCCAAGAGCGAGTGGACCGCGGCGAAGAAAGTCGCCGGCAAGGACTACGAGTGCGTGGCCTTCCCGGGCACCGACAAGGCCTTCACCTACAACATCGACTCCCTGGCGGTGTTCAAGCAGAAAGACAAGGGCACTGCGGCTGGCCAGCAGGACATCGCCAAGGTCGTGTTGGGCGAGAACTTCCAGAAAGTCTTCAGCATCAACAAAGGCTCGATCCCGGTTCGTAACGACATGCTCGGCGACATGGCCAAGTACGGTTTCGACTCCTGTGCCCAGACCGCTGCCAAGGACTTCCTGACAGACGCCAAGTCCGGCGGCCTGCAGCCAAGCATGGCGCACAACATGGCGACCACGCTGGCCGTACAGGGTGCGTTCTTCGATGTGGTGACCAACTACATCAACGACCCGAAAGCCGACCCTGCCGATGCCGCCAAGAAACTCGGCGCAGCGGTTCAGTCTGCGAAGTAATTAGCGCCGCTTCCCTTGTGGGAGCGAGCTTGTGTGGGAACAAAGCTTGCTCGCGATGAACGATAACGCGGTCATTGGAAAGACCGAGGTGCCTTCCTCGCGAGCAAGCTCGGTTCCCACACAAGCCCGCCCCCACACAGGGAATGTTTTGTAGTCCTTTTCTCTTGTACTGGATCTTCCCATGAGTTCTGTTGCTGTGTTCAGCAAGGCCTCGCCGTTCGATGCATTGCAGCGCTGGCTCCCGAAACTGGTGCTGGCGCCGAGCATGTTCATCGTCCTGGTGGGCTTCTATGGCTATATCTTGTGGACGTTCGTCCTGTCGTTCACCACTTCGACGTTCCTGCCGAACTACAAGTGGGCAGGCCTGGCGCAATACGCGCGGCTGATGGACAACGACCGCTGGTGGGTGGCGAGCAAGAACCTGGCGCTGTTCGGCGGCCTGTTCATCGGTATCACCCTGGTGATCGGTGTGTTGCTGGCGGTGTTCCTTGACCAGCGCATTCGTCGCGAAGGTTTCATCCGCACCATTTACCTGTACCCGATGGCGCTCTCGATGATCGTCACCGGTACGGCCTGGAAATGGCTGCTCAACCCGGGCATGGGCCTGGACAAATTGTTGCGTGACTGGGGTTGGGAAGGCTTCCGCCTGGATTGGCTGATCGACCCGGATCGCGTGGTGTACTGCCTGGTGATCGCAGCGGTGTGGCAGGCCTCGGGCTTCATCATGGCGATGTTCCTGGCCGGCCTGCGGGGTGTCGATCAATCGATCATCCGTGCCGCGCAGATCGATGGCGCGAGCATGCCGCGCATCTACTGGAAAGTGGTGCTGCCGAGCCTGCGCCCGGTGTTCTTCAGCGCCGTGATGATCCTGGCGCACATCGCAATCAAGAGCTTCGACCTGGTGGCCGCAATGACGGCCGGCGGCCCGGGCTACTCCTCCGACCTGCCAGCCATGTTCATGTATTCCTTCACGTTCAGTCGCGGTCAGATGGGCATGGGCTCGGCCAGTGCAATCCTGATGCTCGGTGCGATTCTCGCAATCATCGTGCCTTACCTGTACTCCGAGCTGAGGACCAAGCGTCATGACTAGTCTCGCTGCCAAACCTTCCATCAGCCTGAGTCGCATCGCCATCTACGCGGTGCTGATCCTCGCCGTACTGCTTTACCTGGTGCCGTTGGTGGTCATGCTGTTGACCAGCTTCAAGACGCCGGAAGACATCAGCACCGGCAACCTGTTGAGCTGGCCGACCGTGGTCAGTGGCATCGGTTGGGTCAAGGCCTGGGCCACCGTCGACGGTTACTTCTGGAACTCGATCAAGATCACCGTCCCGGCGGTGCTGATCTCTACCGCCATCGGTGCCTTGAACGGCTACGTGCTGTCGATGTGGCGTTTTCGCGGTTCGCAGTTGTTCTTCGGCCTGTTGCTGTTCGGGTGCTTCCTGCCGTTCCAGACCGTCCTGCTGCCGGCCTCGTTCACCCTCGGCAAGATGGGCCTGGCCAGCACCACCACAGGCCTGGTGTTCGTGCACGTGGTCTACGGCCTGGCCTTCACCACGCTGTTCTTCCGCAACTACTACGTCAGCATTCCCGATGCACTGGTGAAGGCGGCGCGACTGGACGGTGCGGGGTTCTTCACCATTTTCCGGCGGATCATCCTGCCGATGTCCACCCCGATCATCATGGTCTGCCTGATCTGGCAGTTCACGCAGATCTGGAACGACTTCCTGTTCGGCGTGGTGTTCTCCAGCGGTGATTCGCAGCCCATTACGGTGGCGCTGAACAACTTGGTCAACACCAGTACCGGGGCCAAGGAATACAACGTGGACATGGCGGCGGCGATGATCGCCGGGCTGCCGACCCTGCTGGTCTATGTGGTCGCAGGCAAGTATTTCGTGCGCGGTCTGACGGCCGGCGCAGTCAAGGGGTAATCATGGCAACGCTTGAACTTCGCAACGTAAACAAGACCTATGGTGTCGGCCTGCCGGACACCCTGAAGAACATCGAGTTGTCGATCAAGGACGGGGAGTTCCTGATCCTGGTCGGACCTTCGGGCTGTGGCAAGTCGACACTGATGAACTGCATCGCCGGCCTTGAGACCATCACTGGCGGCGCGATCATGATCGGCGATCAGGATGTCAGCGGCATGAGCCCGAAAGATCGCGATATCGCCATGGTGTTCCAGTCCTACGCGCTGTACCCGACCATGAGCGTGCGCGAGAACATCGAGTTCGGTCTGAAAATCCGCAAGATGAAACAGTCGGACATCGACGAAGAGGTCAACCGCGTGGCCAAGTTGCTGCAGATCGAGCACCTGCTCAATCGCAAGCCCGGCCAGCTCTCCGGCGGGCAGCAACAGCGCGTGGCCATGGGCCGTGCGCTGGCGCGGCGGCCGAAGATCTACCTGTTCGATGAACCACTGTCCAACCTCGACGCCAAGCTGCGGGTCGAGATGCGTACCGAAATGAAGCTGATGCACCAGCGCCTGAAGACCACCACGGTCTACGTGACCCACGACCAGATCGAAGCGATGACCCTGGGCGACAAAGTGGCGGTGATGAAGGACGGGATCATCCAGCAGTTCGGCACGCCGAAAGACATCTACACCAACCCGGCCAATCTGTTCGTGGCGAGCTTCATCGGTTCGCCACCGATGAACTTCATCCCGCTGCGCCTGCAACGCAAGGACGGTCGCCTGCTGGCGCTGCTCGACAGCGGCCAGGCTCGTTGCGAACTGCCGATGGGCATGCAGGACGCCGGCCTGGAAGACCGCGAAGTGATCCTGGGCATGCGCCCGGAGCAGATCATGCTGGCGGGCAGCGAGGCCAATGGCTTGCCGACCATTCGCGCCGAAGTCCAGGTCACCGAACCTACCGGGCCGGACACCCTGGTGTTCGTCAATCTCAACGACACCAAGGTCTGCTGCCGCCTGGCGCCGGACGTTGCACCGCAGCCGGGGGAAACCCTGACACTGCAGTTCGATCCGTCGAAAGTGCTGCTGTTCGACGCGCAGTCCGGCGAGCGCCTGGGCGTGGCTGGCCAGCCGCAAGCCGATGCCCGGTCGGCGAACGTGGCGCAGTTCAAAGGCCGATGAAGAACAAATGGGGGAGCAGGCCTGCTCCCACAGCAAGGAGTATGCGGTGGATGGGGACATCCGCCGCAATCGTTGTAAACCGCGTTAGATAAAAACAGTTAATAACAATAAAGACGAGGATGTAGGGATGAAGAAGAAAAATAACGCCCAGCTTATCTGCCAGTTGTCAGCCGTTGCGGCGATGATGCTGGCCGGTAGCGCACACGCTGCCGACGCGTTCAGCGCCGATTCGCAGTGGATGACGGGTGACTGGGGTGGCGAGCGGACCAAGCTGATCGAGCAAGGTATCGATATCAAGGCTGACTACGTCGGTGAAGTGGGCGCCAACTTGCATGGCGGCTACAACAACGACAAGACGGCGCGTTACTCCGACCAGTTCGGTCTGGGTGTGGCGCTGGACCTGGAAAAACTGATGGGCTGGGATAACACCCAGGCCAAGGTCCAGCTCACCAACCGTAACGGTGAAAACATTTCAAATGACCGTGTCGGCGACCCGCGTGCCGGCACCTTGAGTTCTTCCCAGGAAGTCTACGGCCGTGGCCACATGGTCCGTCTGACCCAATTGTGGATCAAGCACCAGTTCCTCGATGGCAAGCTGGACGTCAAGGCCGGTTACTTCGGCGAAGGCGAAGACTTCAACACCTTCCCTTGCGAGTTCCAGAACCTGGCATTCTGCGGGTCCCAAGCGGGTAACTGGGCGACCGGCATCTGGTACAACTGGCCGGTCATGCAGGCGGCGATTCGCGTAAAGTACAACATCACGCCTGAGTTCTATGCGCAGATCGGTGCATACAACCAGAACCCCTCGCAACTGGAGCACGGTAACGGCTTCAAGCTCAGCGGCAGTGGCACCAAGGGTACTGTCATCCCAGTCGAGCTGGTCTGGTCGCCGAAGGTCAACAACCTGCCGGGCGAATACCGTGTCGGTTACTACAAGAGCACGGCCGATGCCAATGACGTCCGTGAAGATGACAATGGCGATGATGCCGCGACCACCCGCAACGCCTATCGCAGTCACGACAGCAAGCACGGCTACTGGTTTGTCGCTCAACAACAACTCACCACTCACAACGGTGACGCTTCCCGCGGTCTGAACATCGCGGCCAACGCGACCTTCCACGACAAGGACACCAACTTCGTCGACAACTACCAGTCGCTGATGTTTGTGTACAAGGGGCCGTTTGATGCGCGTCCTAAAGATGACATCGGGATTGGCTTCTCCCGTATCCATGTCAACGATGACGTGAAGAAAAACGCCGAGCTGACCAACATTGCCAATGGTGTTAGCGACTACAACGACCCACTGTTCGCACCGCTGCGTAGCACTGAGTACAACTACGAACTCAACTACGGCGTCCACGTCACCAACTGGCTGACCGTGCGTCCCAACCTGCAATACATCACTCACCCAGGTGGTGTGGATGAAGTCGACAACGCGCTGGTGGCCGGCCTGAAAATTCAGTCGGTGTTCTAACGCTGTTGCGATAAGCTCCTCTCTATGTGCGCATATTTGCGGACGGCCAAGGCTGTCCGCTTTTTTTTGGGGCGCGTGTTTGGTTGCGCGCAGACCTGTGGGAGCAAGCTTAGCTCCCACAGATAAATCGCCTTGCCACAACAAGCGTTGCAAACAGATGAGCAATTCAATGATTTCCAGGACCGCGGCCCATGCATGAGCATCCGCTACAACGCTTTTTCAGATCCTTGCGCGAACGCCCGGTGTTCGCGTGGGAGCGCTATCGGCAGCGCGATGTGTTGGTGATCGACCACCCGTTGTGCCAGGCGGTGTTCAGTCGCCAGGGCGCACAGTTGCTGCATTTCCAACCGCGAGGCCAAAAGCCGTGGTTGTGGTGCGCGGCCAAGTGGCCACACGTCGGGGCGATCCGCGGCGGGGTGCCGGTGTGTTGGCCTTGGTATGGTCGTCATCCCAGCGAAAACGCCTGGCCATCCCATGGCTGGGCGCGGTTGATCGACTGGAAGTTGCTCGACAGCCGCAGTGATGAAGACGGTGTGCATTTGCACTGGCAACTGCAGCTGTGCGACTGGCAAGTGGACCTGCATGCAGACTTGGGTGAACGCATGGAACTGCGCCTGAGCACCGAGCACCAGGACAGCCTGCCGTGCCAGCTGAGCCAGGCTTTGCATGCGTATTGGCGTATTGGTGACGTCGGTGAGGTAGCGCTGTCTGGGCTCGAGGGCGCACAGGGTTACGATCAGTTGAACCGTGCGGTTTGTCAGCAGGAAGGCGAGTTGCGGGTCGAGGGCGGCTGCCAGCGGGTGTTCCAGCATGAGGGGGAATTGCAGCTCAAGGACCACGCCTGGCAGCGCGAATTGTGCATCGACACCGGCGACAGCGCCGACACCGTGGTCTGGCATCCCGGCGCACGGCCGTTGCTGGGGGTGAGTTGGGATGAGGTTAGCGAATTCGTCTGCGTCGAAGCGGCCAGTGGCGGCACCGACAGCCTGTGCCTGGCGCCGGGGGAGCGGGCGCATCTGAGTTTGCAGGCGTGGGTGGGGGCTTAGCTCTGGATCTGCGGTGAGGCGGCTGGCCCCATCGTCGGATCGCTCCCCGGAGCAAGCTCGCTCCCACAGGGGGGCTTGTGAACGCCGAAGATCCAGTGTGGGAGCGAGCCTGCTCGCGAAGACGGACTATCAGGCACCGAAGATTCTGGACCGAATCAGTTGAACTCATCCCCCACCGGATACCGGCTGGCATTCAAGCTTTCCTTGATCTTGCGCAGATGTGGCTGGAAGTCCACGCCCCGACGCAGGGTCATGCCGGTGGCGAGCACGTCCAGTACGGTGAGCTGGATGATCCGTGAGGTCATCGGCATGTAGATATCGGTGTCTTCGGGCAGCGGAATGTTCAGGCTCAGGGTACTGGCCTTGGCCAATGGCGAGCCTTCGGCGGTCAGGCCAAGCACCGACGCGCCGTTTTCCCGGGCGATGCGCGCCACTTCCACCAGCTCGCGGGTACGACCGGTGTAGGAAATGATCACGAACAGTTCACCGGTATGGGCCACCGACGCGATCATGCGCTGCATCAGTACGTCGGCATGAGCGGTCACTGCCAGGTTGAAGCGGAAAAACTTGTGCTGGGCATCCAGCGCCACGGGAGCGGAGGCGCCGAGGCCGAAGAAGTGGATCTGCCGGGCCTGGATCAGCAGGTCCACGGCGCGACTGATCAAATTGGGATCAAGGGCCTGGCAGGCGCTGTCCAATGAGGCAATGGCACTGCCAAAGATTTTCCGGGTGTAGGCTTCCGGGTTGTCGTCGGCCTCCACCGCACGGCTCACATAAGCAGCGCCGCTGGCCAGGCTTTGGGCCAGTTGCAGCTTGAGTTCCGGGTAACCGCTGACGCCGAACGAGCGGCAGAAACGGTTGACGGTCGGTTCACTGACCGAAGCCGCCTGGGCGAGGGCGGCGATGCTGAAGCGGGTCGCCTGCTGCGGGTTGAGCAGGATGATCTCGGCCACTTTGCGTTCGGCCTTGTTCAGGTCTTCAAGGCGACTCTGGATCTGTTCCAGTAAATTTCGCACGCGGTCCATACAAGATTCCTAGGAAGACGGGTCTTTGATACGACCCTTTGCGGTGGCCTATCCTACTGATGGCTCCGACGGACCACCACTCGGAATCGGTATTTTCGAAAAATGTTGTGGTTATTACTACATTTTTCCTTGAGTGATACCTTGAAAAAAGGTATTTGTAGTTTAACTTGATAAAAGAACAAACATCATGCCTTCGATTACGGTTGAACCGTGCACCTTTGCCTTGTTCGGCGCGTTGGGCGATCTGGCCTTGCGCAAGCTCTTTCCTGCCCTGTATCAGCTCGATGGCGCCCAGTTGTTGCACGAGGACACGCGAATCATTGCGCTGGCCCGTGAACCCGGCGGCGAGCAGCAGCACCTGGCATTCATCACCGCCGAACTGCGTCGCTACGTCGGTGAAAAAGACCTGGATGAAGGCGTACTCGAGCGTTTCCTGGCACGGTTGACCTACCTGCACGTGGACTTCCTCAAGGCCGACGATTACGTCGCCTTGGCCGAAGCAGCCGGTTCGACCCAGCAGGTCATTGCCTATTTCGCCACCCCAGCGGCGGTGTATGGGGCGATCTGCGAGAACCTGGCGAAGGTTGGCTTGAGCGAAAACACCCGTGTCGTGCTGGAGAAGCCCATCGGCTCGGACCTGGAGTCTTCGCGCAAGGTCAACGACGCCGTGGCGCAGTTCTTCCCGGAAAACCGTACCTATCGCATCGACCATTACCTGGGTAAAGAGACGGTCCAGAACCTGATCGCGCTGCGGTTCGCCAACAGCCTGTTCGAAACCCAGTGGAACCAGAACTACATTTCCCACGTGGAAATCACCGTGGCCGAGAAGGTCGGTATCGAAGGCCGCTGGGGCTATTTCGACAAGGCCGGTCAACTGCGGGACATGATCCAGAACCACCTGTTGCAGCTGCTGTGCCTGATCGCCATGGACCCACCGGCCGACTTGTCCGCCGACAGCATCCGTGACGAGAAGGTCAAGGTGCTCAAGGCCCTGGCGCCAATCAGCCCGGAAGGCCTGACTACCCAGGTGGTGCGCGGCCAGTACATCGCCGGCCACAGCGAGGGCAAGGCAGTGCCTGGCTACCTCGAAGAACCCAACTCCAACACCCAGAGCGACACCGAGACGTTCGTCGCCCTGCGCGCCGACATCCGCAACTGGCGTTGGGCCGGGGTGCCGTTTTACCTGCGTACCGGCAAGCGCATGCCGCAAAAGCTGTCGCAGATCGTCATCCACTTCAAGGAACCGTCCCACTACATCTTCGCGCCCGAGCAGCGCTTGCAGATCAGCAACAAGCTGATCATCCGCCTGCAACCGGACGAAGGGATTTCCTTGCGAGTGATGACCAAGGAGCAGGGCCTGGACAAGGGCATGCAATTGCGCAGCGGTCCGTTGCAACTCAACTTCTCCGACACCTATCGCAGCGCACGTATTCCCGATGCCTACGAGCGGTTGTTGCTGGAAGTCATGAACGGCAATCAGAACCTGTTTGTCCGTAAAGATGAAATTGAAGCCGCGTGGACGTGGTGTGACCAGTTGATCGCCGGGTGGAAGAAATCCGGCGATGCGCCCAAGCCGTATGCGGCTGGGTCCTGGGGGCCGATGAGCTCCATTGCACTGATCACGCGGGATGGGAGGTCATGGTATGGCGATATCTGAATTGAAACTGCCGCAGGGCGTTAGCGCCCATGAATTCAAGAACCCGGTGGTGCTGGCCGAAGGCCTGGCGCTGAAAGTGGCCGAGCAGTTGCGCAATGCAATCGAGGCGCGCGGTGCGGCGACCCTGGTGGTCTCCGGTGGCCGCAGCCCGGTGGCGTTTTTCCAGTACCTGGCCAAGCAGGCGCTGGATTGGTCCAAAGTGGTGGTCAGCCTGGCCGATGAGCGCTGGGTACCGGTTGAACATGCCGACAGCAACGCCGGCCTGCTCAAGCGTTACCTGCTGCAAGGCGCGGCGGCCAAGGCCCAGTTCCTGAGCCTCTATAGCGCCAGCGCCAACCTGGAAGCGGCTGCCGCGCAGGCCGATCGCCTGTTGGCCGAGCTGCCGCCGATCGATGTGCTGGTATTGGGCATGGGCGATGACGGGCACACTGCCTCGCTGTTCCCAGGCAGCCCGAACCTGGCCCAGGCCCTGGACGCCAATGGCACACGTCGCTGCTGGCCGATGCTGGCGCCGACCGTGCCGCACCAGCGCTTGACCATGAGCCGCGCCTTGCTGGCTTCGGCGCAACACAAAGTGCTGTCGATTTCCGGTCAGTCGAAATTGACCACCTTGAACGCTGCGGTGGCCGGTGACGATGTCGCCGAAATGCCGATCCGCGCGTTTCTGCAATCTACGTTAGAGATTTACTGGTGCCCATGAACCAAGGATCAGCCGCTATGACAAACCCATCCCCGACCGTTTCCATGGCGGACAAAGTTGCCCTGATCGACAGCCTCTGCGCCAAGGCGCGGATCCTGCCGGTGATCACCATTGCCCGTGAACAGGACATCCTGCCGCTGGCCGATGCCCTGGCCGCCGGTGGCCTGACGGCGCTGGAAGTGACGCTGCGTTCCCAATACGGCCTCAAGGCCATCCAGGTGCTGCGCGAGCAACGTCCGGAGCTGGTGACCGGTGCCGGCACGGTGCTCGACCGCCACATGCTGGACGCCGCCGAGGCGGCCGGTTCGCAGTTCATCGTCACCCCGGGCATCACCCGTGATCTGCTTGAGGCCAGCGTCTACAGCCCTATCCCGTTACTGCCAGGTATCAGTAACGCTTCGGGCATCATGGAAGGCTACAGCCTGGGCTATCGCCGCTTCAAATTGTTCCCGGCCGAAGTCAGTGGCGGCGTCGCGGCCATCAAGGCCTTGGGTGGCCCGTTCGGCGAAGTGAAATTCTGCCCGACCGGCGGCGTGAGCCCGGCCAACATCAAGAGCTACATGGCGTTGAAAAACGTGATGTGCGTGGGCGGAAGCTGGATGCTTGATCCTGAGTGGATCAAGAACGGCGACTGGGCCCGCATTCAGGAATGCACCGCCGAGGCCTTGGCGCTGCTGGACTGATTGTTTTACCGAACCTCGTTGGGTGTTCTACGGTTTTACGGTGCGCTTGGTCGGCGCGCCGTTTTTTTTGCCTGGGTTTTTATGGCAGCACAAATTTCCTGTGGCGAGGGATCTAGGTACGGCTCAGTTCAAGTAGCGCTTGGGTCAACCGCTCGATATCACTCGCCAAGGTAATCAGCCCCGGGGTAATGCGAATGCACGGCCCGACGCTGGTATGGCGCACCACGGTGAAGATTCCATGCTCATTGAGCAATCGATCGGCCATCGCTTGTTGATCGGTTCGGGCGGTGAAGCGCATTGCGGTGATCCCGCAATAGAGACGCCGGTCATCCGGGGTCATGACCTCGATGCCCGGCACATCGCGCACGGCGCTCACCCACAGGTCACGCAGATAACAGAGGCGCGCGCCTTTGGCCGAAGCGCCACCCAGGGCCTGGTGTTCTTCGAAGACCAGCGGCAGGGTGAGCAAGGCAGGGATGTTGGGCGTGCTGTGGGGCGTGCGCGAGCGGACGTCGGTGGCGGGGTAACTGTCTTCGTCCATGTCCGGGTCGATGTCGGCCAAGCGCTGCGGGGCGATGTACAGGAAGCCCTGGGAGAGGGGCCCGCCAATCCACTTCTGCAGGTTGAACCCGGCGAATTCGATCCCGAGCTTCTTCAGGTCGAAATCGATCTGGCCCAGGGCGTGGGCACCGTCGAGGATGATGTCGACGGCAAACTCGCGGGCACTCTCGGCGATGGCCTGGACCGGCATCACCAGCCCGGTGAGGTGGTTGACGTAGGTCAGCGCCATCAACTTGAGGCGAGGGTAGCGAATGAACGCTTCGCGGTAAGTGCCAACCAGGCTTTCGAAACTGGCCGGGTGCTGGTGGACGATTTCGATCACCTCCACGCCACGCTGGCGGGCCAGCCAGCGCATTGCACTCTTGACCGAGGCGTATTCCAGATCACAGATCAGTACTTGATCCCCTGGCTTGAGGCCGTTGTAGTTGCGAATCAGCGTCTGCAAGGCATCCACCGCGCTGCCGGCCAACCCCACGCTCTGGGGTGAAGCGTGGATAAGCTGGGCCACCTGTCGACGAATGGCTTCGCCGTGTTCACGGTCGAAATGCTGGCGCACGTACACCGAGTTGCCTCGGTTGATGAACTCGATGTTGCGCTGGTACTCCTCCACCACGGTGCGGGACATGCGTGCGAAGTAACCGTTTTCCAGGTTGAGCGGCCCGACGGGATCGACGTCATAGCGGCCGACAAACGTCTGCCAGAAAGCTTCATCGTGGGCGCGTAGCGTGTTTTCGGGCATGACGGGGGCTCAACTGGTCAGGGGCGAGGCTTGGGCTTGCCGTGTTTGGCACGCAATGGATCGAGCAGGTCCGACAGCCCGTTGTGATCGATTTCCTGCATCAGTGCCAGCAAACCACCCAGTTCACCGTGAGGAAAACCCTCGCGGGCGAACCAGTTCAGGTATTGACCGGGCAGGTCAGCCAGGATTCGACCCTTGTATTTGCCGAACGGCATTTGACGCGTGACGAGCAATTCGAGCTTTTCCGGGTTCATGGCAATCGTCTGATTCAAGTCTGCCTCGAAAATACAGGCATTCTGCATGCAGGCCAAATGACAGATCATGCAAATAACGCGGATACAGTTTTCTTGTTTTTTTGTAACTAACTGATTTTAAATAAAATTAAATGGATTCTTTGACTGGCATGGCCGATGCAACATCCCTTGCAGGTTTTTTATTCACCAAGCAAAGGAACTGAAAAATGACTGACATCAACAAAGAATCCATCTCCGTCTTGAACGACCTGATCGAGACCAGCAAAGATGGCCAGGAAGGCTTCAAGACCTGCGCTGAAGACATCAAGCACCCACAACTCAAGGCGCTGTTCGTTCAACGTGCTGCCGATTGCGCGACTGCTGCGGCTGAACTGCAAGCGGCGGTTCGTTCCCTGGGCGGCGATCCGGAAACCTCCACCAGCGTTGCCGGTGACCTGCACCGTCGTTGGGTGGACGTGAAATCCATGTTCACCGGCAAGGACGAAGAAGCGGTGCTCAACGAAGCCGAGCGTGGCGAAGACCATGCGCTCAAGGCCTACAAGGAAGCGCTCGAGAAAATCACCAAGCACAACCTGGTCGGCATTCGTGACCTGGTTGAGCGTCAGTACCACGGTGTGCAACGCAACCATGACCAGGTCAAGGCCCTGCGCAACCAGGCGCGCGCCAGCTAACAACGCGTCCTGATCGAAAAAAAACGCCAGCATGCTGGCGTTTTTTTGTGGCGACGACTCAGATTTAAGGTGAACACTGTTGTGGCGAGTGAGGGCGATGGCATTTCAACTCGCTCAGCATCAAACAGAAAAGTGTGTTGTTGAATCCATCAATAATCAGCTCTGGACTCGGATAGATAGCTAGCTAATAATTGCGTCGCCTATCCCCTGCATTGCATCTATTGTTACTGGCGTCCCCCAAAGAGTTTTTCGCGTGCCCATTACCTTCCAGGCCTTGTTTGCCCCTGACCGCCTCGCTTTGCAGTTCGCCATCAAGACGGTGCTTGGTGCTGGGCTGGCGTTGTGGCTGGCGCTGCGCTGGGGGCTGGAGCAGCCGTCATGGGCGCTGATGACCGCGATCATCGTCGCCCAGCCACTGTCCGGGATGGTGGTGCAGAAGGGGTTGGCGCGATTGGTCGGCACGCTGGTGGGCACCGTCATGTCGGTGGTGTTCATGGGCCTGTTTGCCCAGGCGCCCTGGTTGTTCCTGCTGGCCTTGGCGCTCTGGCTGGGGTTGTGCACAGCGTGTTCGACGCTGCTGCGCAGTGCCTGGTCGTATTCGTTCGTGCTGGCCGGTTACACGGTGGCGATCATTGCCTTGCCAGCCATTTCCCATCCGCTGGGTGTGTTCGAGCAGGCGGTGGCGCGCTGCACCGAGATCAGCCTGGGCATTGTCTGCGCCACGGCGGCCAGTGCCTTGCTCTGGCCGTTGCGGGTCGAGCGGCAACTGGCCGGTCAGGCCCTTGCGGCCTGGCAGAGCGGCATGCTGGCCGCCCGCGTGACCCTGGCTGGCGATGTCCAGGCGCGAAAAGGGTTGCTGGAAATTCTGGGCAGGATCGTCGCGGTGGATGCCCAGCGCGAACATGCCTGGTTCGAAGGCAGCCGTGGTCGACAGCGAGCCCGAGCCATCAGCGGCTTGAGCCAGAAATTGCTGATGTTGCTGCGCCTTTCGCGCTCGGTGCGGCGGCAGTGGAAACAGCTCGACCCCGAGGAGGCCGAGGCCCTCCAACCCTGGATGAACGAGGTACAGCAGGCCCTCGATGCCGACAGTGCGACCTTGCAGGCCTTACGCCCCCGGGTATGGGATGCGTCTCACGACCCGCAGATCAGCTCGGCGCAAAGTTACTGCCTGGCGCGGTTCGCCTTGTTGCTCGATACCGCCCTGGCCGCCTGCGCAGCCTTGACGGCGGTACGGGAGGGCAGGGAGGCGGCGGATCCACCGCGAACCCTGGCGCCTCATCGTGATCTGTCCCTGGCCATGGTCTTTGGTGCTCGCAGCGCCCTGGCGTTCCTGGCGGTTGCCTGTTTCTGGCTGGCGACTGCCTGGCCCGCCGCTTCGGGTGCGCTGGTGCTGACGTGCGTGGTGTGCAGCCTGTTTGCCAGTCGCGAAAACGGCGCACAGATCGGCATGAGTTTTCTGCGGGGCATCCTGTTGGCCGTGCCGACGGCGTTCGTGATCGGTGAACTCGTACTCCCGCAATGGAGCAGTTTTGCGATGCTCTGCATGGCCATGGGCGTGCCGTTGTTTTTCGGCGCGCTGGGTATGGCCAAGCCGCAGATCTTCGCCACGGCGACCTCGTTCTGCCTGCATTTCGTGGTGTTGATTTCACCGCTCAATGCCATGAAGTACGACGTCGCAGCGTTCTTCAACAACGCCCAGGCCATGATGATTGGCGTGGGCGCGGCGGTGCTGGCCTTCAATCTGCTGATTTTGCGCAACCCGGCCTGGCACAGCCGCCGCCTGCTGGCCGCGACCCTCCACGATCTGGTGCGCCTGACCCATCGCAGTCTGCGTGGCGCCGAGAGCTGGTTCGGCGGGCGCATGGCCGACCGGCTGTTGCAGTTGGCGCGGCATTACCCCGAATTGCCGGTGCAGGCGCGCAGCCGTTGGGATGATGGTTTGCTTGGGCTGGACGTTGGCGATGAACTGTTGCATTTGCGCCTGAGCCTGGCCGTCGCCCAGGTGCCCGATACCCGGGCGCAGCGCCGTTATTTCGAAGCGCTGGAGCAGGTGCTCGGACACGGCCCGACCGGTGACCAGGCCGATGCGCTGGCCCCGGCAAGCGCCGAGCTCCTGAAGGTGTTGTCGAGCCAGCCGCCCGGTGACGCATTGAAGCTGGCCCAGGGCGCGGTGGTGCAATTGCAAAACAGCTGGCGCGCCTGGTGCCACCAGCACGAACCTGAACGACGGGAGCACAGCCATGGGCTTGCGTGAGTGGTCGATTGGCGGGGTGTTGCTCAGCCCGTTCCTGATTTATGTGGTGCTGGCGTTGCTGGTGACCGGTGCGTTGCGCCTGTTGCTCAGCCTGGTGCCGGCCGGGCGCTGGATCTGGCATGAAGCCTTGTTCGACTGCGCCCTGTATGTCTGTGTCCTGACCGTTATTACCGTGGTCCTCGGGCCGCTATAGGAGTTGAACATGCGTACATCCGTACGTGTCGCCGTCACGCTGTGCATGGTGGCCGTGGCGATCTTCGCCGGGTTTCACCTGTGGCAGTACTACATGCTCACACCCTGGACCCGCGATGCGCGGATCCGCGCCGACGTGGTAGTGATTGCACCCGATGTATCGGGTTGGGTGCGCGAGCTCAAGGCGGTGGATAACCAACAGGTCAAGGCCGGCGATGTGTTGCTGAGTATCGACCGCGAGCGTTTCGAGGCGGCGGTGGAGAAGGCTCGGGCGGTGGTGCAGACGCGCCAGCAGCAACTGAGCCTGCGTGAACACGAAGCCAGCCGCCGTGCGGCCCTTGGACCCCAGGCCATCAGCGCCGAACTGCGGGAAAACGCCCAGATCAACGCCGGCATCGCCCGCGGCGAACTGCGCGAAGCCCAGGCCGAGGCCAAGGTGGCCGAGCTCAACCTGGCCCGCAGCCAGGTCCTGGCCCCACGCAACGGCCACATCACCAACCTGCGCCTGGCCGAAGGCAACTACGTGAATGCCGGGCAGCCAGTGATGGCGTTGATCGACGACTCGACGTTCTATGTGCAGGCCTATTTCGAAGAAACCAAGTTGCCGAGGATCCGCGTGGGCGATCCGGTCAAGATCTGGCTGATGAGCGCCGGCCATGCGCTGGAGGGTCATGTCGAGAGCATCAGCCGTGGCATTACCGACCGCAACACCAATCCCGATGCGCAGTTACTGGCGGAGGTCGAGCCGACCTTCAACTGGGTGCGCCTGGCCCAACGGATACCGGTGCGGATCAAGTTGGACAAGTTACCGGAGGGGGTGAACCTGAGCGCGGGGATGACGGCGAGCGTGCAGGTGCGCGAAGACCAGCCATAACTTGCCG
The DNA here is from genome assembly GCF_019956035.1 of Pseudomonas sp. A-RE-22. Classification (NCBI taxonomy): domain Bacteria; kingdom Pseudomonadati; phylum Pseudomonadota; class Gammaproteobacteria; order Pseudomonadales; family Pseudomonadaceae; genus Pseudomonas; species Pseudomonas sp. A-RE-22. The sequence goes on along the minus strand of NZ_JAHBCZ010000001.1, from coordinate 12,926 downwards.
CGTAACCGTCATTGTGGCGAAGGCCTGCTGTGTGGGAGCAAGGCTTGCCCGCGATGAAGATAACTCGGTCTCTCAGGGAACCGAGGTGCCTGCATCGCGAGCAAGCTTTGCTCCCACACAACGGCTCGCCACAAGTCACTCACCGTAGGCGCCTGTGAATCAACCGACGGTGATCGCCGGCAACGTCGGCAAGGTCACGGTCTGCTGCTTGCGCGGTGCGAGGATTTCGGCTTCGCCGTCCACCACCAGCTCGTCGCGCTGGTTGAACACGCGCGTGGCGATGCGCACACGGAATTTCGGCAGTTTTTCCAGGATCTCCAAGCGCACGGTCAGGGTGTCGCCGATTTTCACCGGCTTCTGGAAGCTCATCTGCTGGCCGATATAGATAGTGCCCGGCCCAGGCAACTCGCAGGCCACCGCGGCGCTGATCAGCGCACCGCTGAACATGCCATGGGCGATGCGCTCCTTGAACATGCTCGCGGCGGCGAACTCGGCGTCCAGGTGCACCGGGTTGTGATCGCCCGACATCGCCGCGAACAGCTGGATGTCACGCTCTTCGACGGTCTTGCTGTAGCTGGCGGTCTGGCCTACTTCGAGGGCTTCGTAAGGAGTGTTGGTAACCTGGGTCATCTGTTTCAAATCCTGTGAAGGAGTAAAGGAAAAATGCTGCAAGCCTACTCGCTGCGTGGCGGCCGCTTGTGGCTCAGGGCCTGGGCAATCCAGGCCAGTACGTCGGCGGTCACTTCATCGCGGTTGGTTTCATTGAACAGTTCGTGCCGGGCCTGCGGGTAAATCGTCAATTGCAGGTGCCGGATGCCGGCGTCACGCAAGGCGTCGGCCAGATCCTTCAGACGCTTGCCTTCGCTCACCGGATCACATTCGCCACCGATCACCAGCACGGGCAGGCCCGGATCGATCTGGGCGAGATTGGACGCTTTGCTGATTTGCTGCAACCCGCCGAGCAGGTCGACCCACAGTTGATTGGTGCAGCGAAAGCCACACAGCGGGTCGTGGACATACTGGTCGACTTCGGCCGGGTCGCGGCTGAGCCAGTCGAAGGGGGTACGCGTGGGTTTGAATTTCTTGTTGAAACTGCCGAACGACAGCCACTCGATCAACGCGCTGCGCCCCGTGGCACCCTGGCGCCGACGTTCGAAGCGGGCGATCAGGCGAGCGCTGCGGTAGAGCGTCACCGGTTGAAAGTTCGATCCGCTGAGAATCGCCCCGTGCAGGCTGGCGCTGTGATGCAACAGGTAACCCTGGGCGATGTAGCTGCCCATGCTGTGGCCCAGCAGCAGGATCGGGGTATCGGGGTATTGCTGGACGATGTGGTGGTTGAGGCTGGCCAGATCGCCCACGACCTTGGCCCAGCCGTCCTCGTCGGCAAAATGGCCGAGAATCGCTTCCTCGCCGGTCTTGCCATGGCCGCGCAGGTCCATGGCGCAGACACCGTAGCCTTCGTCGCACAACGCCTGGGCCAGACGGGCGTAGCGGCCGCTGTGTTCGGCCATGCCGTGGGCCAGCATGATCACCGCCAAAGGGGCGGTTTCGGGCAGCCACTGGTTGACGAACAGGCGGCTATGGTCGGTCGCGGTCAGCCAGAACGTTTGGTGGATCATGGCGATTCCTTTGCACAAAGTCAGACGCAGCGTCGCTGCATTGTATAGCGCATCCGCTGCGTCTCGCCTGATCAGGCCACGCCATGGCAGGAAGATTCACACAATCTATGACGCAGGTTGCCATATTTGCCTGATTGGCCATAGCTGCTAGTGTCCCAGGAGCTCCGCCTCTGCAAGCGATACAGATGCGGCCCGGACATGCTCAGGTAAAGAGGACAAAAACAATGCAGCCTGATTTCTGGAATGACAAACGCCCGACCGGCGTGCCCCTGGATGTTGATCTTGGGGCCTACAAGTCGGTGATCGAGGTGTTCGAACGTTCCTGTAAGAAATTTGCCGACCGTCCGGCGTTCAGCAACATGGGGGTGACCCTCACCTATGCCGAGCTGGAGCGCTACAGCGCGGCTTTCGCCGGCTACCTGCAAGCCCATACCGACCTGGCACCAGGTGATCGAATCGCGGTGCAGATGCCTAACATCCTGCAATACCCGATCGCCGTGTTCGGTGCCTTGCGTGCCGGGCTGATCGTGGTCAACACCAACCCGTTGTACACCGCGCGGGAAATGCGTCATCAGTTCAAGGACTCCGGTGCCCGGGCGCTGGTGTACCTGAATATGTTCGGGCAGAAAGTCCAGGAGGTGTTGCCCGATACGGACCTGCAGTACCTGATCGAAGCGAAGATGGGTGACCTGATGCCCACCGCCAAGGGCTGGCTGGTCAACACGATGGTGAGCAAGGTCAAGAAAATGGTCCCGGCCTATTCGCTGCCCCAGGCCATTTCCTTCAAGAGCGCCTTGCGCCTGGGCCGCGGCCAGGGCATCAAGCCGCTGAAAGTCAGCCTCGACGATATTGCGGTGTTGCAATACACCGGCGGCACCACCGGATTGGCAAAGGGCGCGATGCTGACCCACGGCAACCTGGTGGCCAACATGCAACAGGCCCGGGCCTGCCTGGGGCAGCTCGGCGATGACGGCCATCCACTGTTGCGCGAAGGCCAGGAGGTCATGATCGCACCGCTGCCGCTGTACCATATCTATGCGTTCACGGCGAACTGCATGTGCATGATGGTGACCGGCAACCACAACGTGCTGATCACCAATCCGCGGGACATCGGTGGTTTCATCAAGGAACTGAAGAACTGGCGTTTCTCGCTGCTGCTGGGGCTCAACACGTTGTTCGTGGCATTGATGGACCATCCGGATTTCAAGACCCTGGATTTTTCCAACCTCAAGGTCACCAACTCGGGCGGCACGGCGCTGATCAAGGCCACTGCCGAGCGTTGGGAGCAGATCACCGGTTGTGGCATCACCGAAGGTTATGGCCTGACCGAAACTTCGCCAGTGGCCAGTGCCAACCCTTACGGCGGCAAGTCCCGGTTGGGCACGGTGGGGATGCCGGTGCCAGGCACGCTGATGAAAGTGATCAACGACGATGGCGTCGAGCAGCCCCTGGGCGAGCGCGGTGAGCTGTGCATCAAGGGCCCGCAGATCATGAAAGGCTACTGGAACAAGCCTGAGGCCACGGCCGAAGTGCTGGACCACGAGGGCTGGTTCAAGTCCGGCGATATCGCGGTGATCGACCCGGACGGTTTCGTGCGCATCGTCGATCGCAAGAAGGACATGATCATCGTCTCGGGCTTCAATGTGTACCCTAACGAGATCGAAGACGTGGTGATGGCCCATCCCAAGGTGGCCAACTGCGCGGTAATCGGTGTGCCGGACGAGCGTTCGGGGGAGGCGGTGAAGCTGTTCGTGGTGGCGCGGGAAACCGGCGTCAGCCTTGAAGAACTCAAGGCCTACTGCAAGGAGAACTTCACCGGCTACAAGGTACCCAAGCACATTGTGCTGCGGGAGTCGTTGCCCATGACGCCGGTGGGCAAGATTCTGCGGAGGGAGCTGCGCGATATTGCCTGAGGTCCGCCGGGGTATCTGTCCTGACGAAAACCTGTGGGAGCACAGCTTGCTCGCGATAGCGGTGGAACAGCCTCATTTGTATTGGCTGACATATCCCTATCGCGAGCAAGCTGTGCTCCCACAGTTGTTTGATTCAGAGAGATTTAACAGGCTGTAGATTTTTTACTCTAAAAATGACCATAAAATATTCACGAGTCATGTTTGTGACTGTGGGGGCTACTTTTGGCTCTAGTCGGCCCCTGGCAAAGCTGCTACTCTCGGCGCGCTTTTGTGACTTCTCGGCCTTGATTCAAGCCAGATTCACCAATAAACACACACCAATAATAATCGCATCAAATGCGGTGAGAATTCGCGTTGCTGAGGAGTGGGCTTCCATGATTGAAGACTTTTGGAAGGATAAGTACCCAGCTGGGATTGCTGCCGACATCAATCCAGACGAGTATCCGAATATTCAGGCGGTGTTGAAGCAGTCCTGCCAACGCTTTGCCAACAAGCCGGCATTCAGCAACCTCGGCAAGACGATCACCTACGGTGAACTCTACGAGTTGTCCGGTGCCTTTGCCGCGTACCTGCAACAGCATACCGATTTACAGCCAGGTGATCGAATCGCCGTGCAGCTGCCCAACGTTCTCCAGTACCCGGTGGCCGTGTTCGGGGCGATCCGCGCCGGGCTGATCGTGGTCAACACCAACCCGCTGTATACCGCGCGGGAAATGGAACACCAGTTCAACGACTCCGGGGCCAAGGCGCTGGTGTGCCTGGCGAACATGGCGCACCTGGCCGAGACCGTGGTACCCAAGACGAGCGTCAAGCACGTCATCGTCACCGAAGTCGCCGACCTGCTGCCGCCGCTCAAGCGCCTGTTGATCAACAGCGTGATCAAGTACGTCAAGAAGATGGTCCCGGCCTATCACTTGCCCAAGGCCGTCAAGTTCAACGATGTGCTGAGCAAAGGCCACGGCCAACCCGTGAGCGAAGCGAACCCCTCCAGTGACGATGTGGCCGTGCTGCAATACACCGGCGGCACTACTGGCGTGGCCAAGGGCGCGATGCTCACTCATCGCAACCTGGTGGCGAACATGCTGCAGTGCAAGGCGCTGATGGGCTCCAACCTCAATGAAGGTTGCGAGATTCTGATCACGCCGCTGCCGCTGTACCACATCTACGCCTTCACCTTTCATTGCATGGCGATGATGCTGATCGGCAACCACAACATCCTGATCAGCAACCCGCGTGACCTGCCGGCGATGGTCAAGGAGCTGTCGAAGTGGAAGTTCAGCGGTTTCGTCGGCCTCAATACGCTGTTCGTGGCCCTGTGCAACAACGAAGCCTTCCGCAAGCTGGATTTCTCTGCCCTGAAAGTCACCCTGTCTGGCGGCATGGCCCTGCAACTGGCAGCAGCCGAGCGCTGGAAAGCAGTGACCGGTTGCCCGATCTGCGAAGGCTACGGCATGACCGAAACCAGCCCGGTGGCCACCGTCAACCCGATCCAGCACATCCAGATCGGGACTATCGGCATTCCGGTGCCGTCGACGCTGTGCAAGGTGATCAATGACGCGGGTGTCGAACAGCCATTGGGCGAAATCGGCGAATTGTGTGTGAAAGGTCCGCAGGTCATGAAGGGCTACTGGCAGCGCCAGGAAGCCACCGACGAGATCCTCGACAGCGAAGGCTGGCTCAAGACCGGTGACATTGCGTTGATCCAGCCGGACGGCTACATGCGCATCGTCGATCGCAAGAAAGACATGATCCTGATCTCCGGTTTCAACGTGTACCCCAACGAACTGGAAGATGTGCTGGCAACCCTGCCGGGCGTGCTGCAGTGCGCGGCCATCGGCATACCGGACGAGAAGTCCGGCGAGGCGATCAAGATCTTCATCGTCGCCCGGCCGGGTGTCACGTTGACCAAGGAACAGGTGATGGAACACATGCGTGCCAACGTCACCGGCTACAAGGTGCCCAAGGCCGTGGAGTTCCGTGATGCCTTGCCGACTACCAATGTGGGCAAGATCCTGCGGCGCGAGTTGCGGGATGAAGAGCTCAGGAAACTGGGGCTGAAGAAGTAAGACCGTTGCCAATGAAAAGCCCCGCTGATGCGGTGATGCTATTCACTTAAGGAAACGGCGCTTTTCCGAGGGAGGGAAAGCGCCGTTTTCTTTTGGGCTGGATTGGGTACATATCCGTTACCGCAGCAACGGATCTACACACCAAAGCTAGGAAATCGCATTACAACCTGAACTGCGCAAAATCCAGATTGGTACCCCCCGGACGCATGTCCTGCAGGTAGGAATCCTTGTCAGCGCTCAATTCCAGGCTCAGGGCCGCCTTGCGCTTGCCCTGGTTGCGCACTTCCAGGCCTTCCATTTTCTCGCGCAGGAACACGGTCGGCACCTTCAGGTGCAGCAGCTCATCGGTGGCCGGCGTGTGCAGCAGCAGATGAATCCATTCGTATTGACCAATGGCCAGGCGCCCCACCGGGATATCGAACCAGAAGATGTTGCGGTTACGGTTCAATTCGCTGAAGTGGCAGTTGTTGACGCCCAGTACGGCGCCGCCCAGTTCCTGGTTTCTGCGGGCGATGGCCTGTTTTTTATCGAGTTTCATAACGTTCCTACGGGGTTGGAGCTTCAGGCCGCAGCCTGAATACGTGGGGCATTCTCGGTGGTTGCCGGGCAAACATAAAGCCCCGGCTGTAGGAACAATGAAACTTGGCTTGGCAATCGTCGGTCAATTCAGCGTCGGGCATGAAAGACGAAATTGATCCAACGTCGCCAAACAGGCTACTTTGTTGTGATAACGGCCCCTGAGTCGCCAAGCGACCCCCTTTTTTTGCGGCGAAAGGAGACGCACATGATGTTCCCGGCCTTGAAAGGCTTACCCTTGCATCGTGTGATGATGCGCACCGTGACCGAGTTTCTCGACGACGAGATGTCGACCTACGCCTCGGCATTGGCTTACCAAATGCTGTTTTCGCTGTTTCCTTTCATTCTCTTTTTGATCGCATTGATCGGCTTCCTGCACCTGCCGGACTTCTTCTCCTGGCTGCGCCTGCAATCGGAGCTGGTGCTGCCGCCCCAGGCCCTGGAGCAGGTCAACCCGGTGATCGACCAGCTCCAGCAATCCAAGGGCGGGCTGTTGTCGGTGGGTATCGTCATTGCGTTGTGGACCGCCTCGGCGGGCGTGCGGCTGATGATGAGCGCGATGAACGCCGCCTACGATGTGGTCGAGGGCCGTCCGGCCTGGAAGCGTTTTCCGCTGTCGATTTTCTACACCATCGGCATCGCCGGCATGCTGTTGGCCGCCGCTGCACTGATGGTGCTCGGACCGCAGGTGATGGGCTGGATCGCGGCCCAGGTCGGATTGGAGACGTTCATCGTCACGCTGTGGACGATCGTGCGCTGGCCGGTGATTGTGTTTCTGTTGATGGTGGCCGTGGCGCTGATCTATTACGTGATGCCCGACGTCAAGCAGGAGTTCCGCTTCATCACCCCGGGCTCTGTGCTGGCGGTGGTGGTGTGGATCGTCGCCTCCCTGGGATTCGCCTTCTACGTCAAGACCTTCGCCGACTACAACGCCATGTACGGCAGCATCGGTGCGATCATCGTGTTGTTGCTGTATTTCTATATTTCTTCGGCGGTGCTGCTGCTCGGTGCGGAGATGAATGCGGTGATCGAGCACATGTCCACCGAGGGCAAGAACCCGGGCGAAAAGAGCGCGGGCGAGCACGAAAAACAGCATGTGTCGGGCCTGGGCCGCGACCATTCCATCCCTCATCCCCACCCTGACGAAGCCCGACCATGATCCGTGACATCCTGAAAATGGGCGACGAACGCCTGCTGCGTATCGCCCCACCGGTGCCCGCCGAAATGTTCGACAGCCCAGAGTTGTGGCAACTGATCGACGACATGTTCCAGACCATGGAAAGCGTCGGCGGTGTCGGCCTGGCGGCGCCACAGATCGGCGTGGACCTGCAACTGGTGATCTTCGGCTTCGAGCACAGCGAGCGTTATCCTGACGCCGAGGCGGTGCCCCAGACCATCCTGATCAACCCGCTGATCACCCCACTGGGCCCGCAGATGGAAGAGGGCTTCGAAGGTTGCCTGTCAGTGCCGGGCCTGCGCGGGGCGGTCGAGCGCTACCAGGATATCCGCTACGAAGGCTTCGATCCCAAGGGCGAGCCGATCGTGCGTTACGCCTCGGGCTTTCATGCGCGGGTGGTGCAACATGAATGCGATCACCTGATCGGGCGCTTGTACCCGTCGCGTATCAGTGATTTCAGCAAGTTCGGGTTTACCGAGGTGATGTTCCCGGACCTGGACCCCACGGCCGACGATTGATAACCCACCACAGAACACTGTGGGAGCGAGCTTGCTCGCGATTGCGGTGTGTCAGCCACTATTGATGCAACTGACCTGACGCCATCGCGAGCAAGCTCGCTCCCACAATGGGGTGTGTTGATTTTCAGGATTTTGCAGGCGCAAGCCCCATCGCAATCATCGGCTTGCTACGCGCATACCGGCTCAGGCGTTCGGCCATCGCATAGGGCAGTTCGGGGTCGAAGCTGAAACCACTCCGTTCATAAAAACCGCGCAGATCCGGGTGGCAGAACAGCCACACCGGTTCATTCACGCCGTTCACCGCTTCGGCGATCAACCGTGCGGCGATGCCTTGTACTCGGTACGCCGGGGCGACGAACAACCCTGTCAACCAATGCCCACCCGACACCGGCCGCAGGCACAGGGCGGCGACGATCTCATCGCGCCGCGCCACCCAGAGCTGCGCGTCACGCACCGCTTTCATCGAGGATTGGTGGGCGCGATAGAACTTGTTCATCAGCGGCCAGAGCGACTCTTCGAGCGCTGCATAATGGATTTCGGACATGACAGGGTCGTGGGCGATAAGGGGAGGGCGATTATAAAAGAACGCAGGTGCGGCGATAGGTGTATACCTGACTTCACATCCCGTATGAGTGGAGTACGTATCATGGCCAAAGGCATGGATTCAAAAAAAGCGGCAAAGAAAAAACCGGCGAAAACTGCCGATGAAAAGCGCGCCGACAAAAAAACCAAGAAGGTGAACCTGTTCGGTCATTGAACCGATACTGCTTCGGTTGGCCTCAGGTTTGAGCTGGGGCGCTAACCCCCAGCTCAAACGCTCCGCCATGCGCGAGGCTTAAAGCGAGGCGAGAAACATATCCGTGGCCGAGGCTTTGTCGTCGGTGCGGCTCTGCTGGGCCTTTTCCACCTGTGCGATCGCCGACTTGTCCTGCATGCGCTGGGCAATTTCCTGGCTGACTGCCATCTGCTTCTCGGGCGGCATCGCCTCGAACTCTTCCTCGGTAATGCCCATCTCTTCGAGAATGCTGTCGCGCAGGCGCTCTTCGGGCGTCTTGCTCATGTAGTCCTTGAATTCTGCCGTCGCAGAACCACCCAGTGTCGTGGTTTCTTCGGATGCTGGTGAAGCCACGGTCTGCAATTGCACGCGGGTCTTGGCGAACGCCTCGTCGACGTTGTCGCTGATGGCGGTGCTCGCATTGACCTGTTGCGTGGCTCGTTGGGTGAAGGACTCCTGGGCAGCGCCCTGGCTGGCCTGGGCCTGGACGTTATCGCGCAAAGCCTGCAACGCGGCACTTTGCAGGCCGCTGGCGGCTTCGGCAGTGGGATCTTCGCCCGGGCGTTTGAGCGGCAAGACCATCGCTTGCTGTTTTGCACTGACCAACATGATGAATACCTGTGGGTAATGACTGAGCGATGGGCAGGAGCAATTCCCATGCCGTCGCCGCGAGGCCCGTATTCCAACGCGATGGGCTGGCGCGGGGCGAGCGGGGCGGCCAATCCTTGCCGTTCGTCGGCATGGATCGACCGCATCGTGCCGGGCTCAGGTGCTTTCGCGGGCCTTGAGCTCAAAGCCCATGTCCACCACCGGCTGCGCGATGCGGTTGCCGGCCATTAACGTCAGCATTTGCTCGGCTGCGCGGCGGCCGATGGCTTCCCGTGGGGTGCTGATGCTGCTAAGGCGCGGCACCGTGTGGGCCGAGGCGGGCAGGTCGTTGAAGCCCAGCACCGCAACCTGCTCGGGAATCTTGATACCGCAGCGAAGGGCCTCGAACAAGGCACCGTGGGCCAGGTCGTCGTTGCCGAAGAAGATCGCATCGACATCGGGGTGGTTGTCCAGCAACTGCAGGAACAATTCGCCGCCCAGGCCTACCGATGACGGGCGCGGGGTCAGCAGTTCCAGGTCCGGGTCATACAGACCGGCTTTCTGCAGGGCGCGGCGAAAACCTTCGCCACGCAGCAGGGTGCGTTGGTCCAGTTGCGCGCCGATGTAGGCCAGGCGCTTGCGGCCCTTGGAGATCAGATGCTCGGCCGCCGTTTCGCCGGCCTTGAGCTGGGAGAAGCCGACGCAATTGAGCCCCGCGCCGGGGTCCAGTTCCATCATGTACACGCAGGGAATATTGCTGGCCTCGATCATGCGTCGGGCGCTTTCGGTGCGGTCGAAACCGGTCAACAGCAAACCACGCGGCTGATAGGCCATGTAGTTGCGCAACAGGTCTTCTTCTTCGTCCCGGGAATAGTGGTAGTTGCCGATCACCACTTCGAAACCCTTGGGTCGCAGGACCCGATGAATGGCTTCCAGGGTGTCGATGAACAACAAGTTGGACAACGACGGAACCAGCACCACCACCGAATGGCTCTGGGCCGAAGCCAGGGCGCGGGCGGCGGGGTTGACGACGTAGTTGAGCTCCACGGCGGCCTGGCGGACTTTTTCCACCAGGTCGACGGCTACGGTGCTGACGCCGCGCAGGGCACGGGAGGCGGTGATCGGGCTGACACCGGCCAGGCGTGCGACTTCGTTGAGCGTAGGGCGACCGGTGGTGCGAGTATTCTTATCGTTTTTAGGGGCGGTCATCAGGGCGGCTTGCCAAACAAAAATCAAGGCACTAAGGTAGCGCTGTCTCGACGCGGCTGCAATTGCGTAAGTGGGGTTTGCCTGATCCCCCGTGTGCTGGTGTCGTGAACGAACATGCTGCAACCACAAAAATGACAAGAAGGCGTCGGCAACTTCTGCTTTTGCTGCGGTGTCATAACTGGCAAAGGTAGCGCTGTCTGCGCGCTGAGGTGTTACATGAATAATCCCATCACCGCCCTGGTCATCATGGGCGTTGCCGGTTGCGGCAAAACTTGCGTCAGCCAGGCGCTATGCGAGCTGAGCGGCGCCACTGCCATTGAAGGCGACACTTTCCACCCTGCGGCCAACATCCAGAAGATGAGCGCCGGTATTCCCTTGAACGACGACGACCGTGCCGGCTGGCTCGACAGCCTGTGCGATGAGTTGCGCCGTGTCGATGCCACGGGCGAGCGCCCGGTGCTGACCTGCTCGGCCCTCAAGCACAGTTATCGCGAGCGTCTGCGCAGTGCCTTGCCTGGCCTGGGCTTCGTATTCCTTGAATTGACCCCCGAAGTGGCCGCCGACCGCGTTTCCCATCGTCCCGGCCATTTCATGCCGTCGACCCTGATCGACAGCCAGTTTGCCACCCTTCAATCCCCTGTCGGCGAGCCCCTGACCCTGGCTCTGGATGCGTCCAGCCACAGCGTTGAAGAGTTGGCGCATCAGGCTTACGTCTGGTGGTTGGACCATGGTTTGAAGCTTGCCGGCTGAGTTTCAAAACATTTGCGTCAGAAAGATAGCGCTACCCCGACGGCTAACCAATAACTGCTTCAATAACAACAACAAATCAGGAGACACCTCCCATGTTCGGCATGTCCCACGAGACGTTCCTGCTGCTTGATGCAGTGGTCACGGTGATCGGACTCATCATCCTCATCACCAAGTTCAAATTCCACCCGTTCATTGCACTGACCATCGCCGCCGCGTTCCTCGGCCTGACGTCGGGCATGCCGACCGGCACCATCATCAAGGCGTTCCAGGACGGCTTCGGTGGTGTGCTGGGCTTTGTCGGCATCATCCTGGCGCTGGGCACGATGCTCGGCAAAATGATGGCCGAGTCGGGCGGGGCCGATCAGATCGCCCAGACCCTGATCCGCGCCTTCGGCAAGGACAAGGTGCAGTGGGCCATGATGTTCGCCGCGTTCCTGGTGGGCATCCCGCTGTTCTTCGAAATCGGCTTCGTGTTGCTGATCCCGCTGGTGTTCATCGTCGCACGTCGCACCGGCGTGTCGATCATCAAGATCGGTATCCCGCTGCTGGCCGGTCTTTCCGCCGTCCACGGCCTGGTGCCGCCGCACCCGGGGCCGCTGCTGGCGATCGGCGTGTTTGGCGCCGACATCGGCAAGACCATTCTCTATGGCCTGATCGTAGCGCTGCCGACGGCCATCATTGCCGGGCCGATCTTTGGTACGTTCATTGCCAAGCACATCCCCGGCCATCCGAACCAGGAGCTGGTGGACCAACTGGCCCGCGAGACGGACTCCGCCGAACTGCCAAGCTTCAGCATCACCCTGATCACCGTGCTGTCGCCGGTATTCCTGATGTTGCTCAAGACGTTCGCTGACGTAGCGCTGCCCGATGGCAACCTCTTCCGCGCCTGGATGGACATGATCGGCCACCCGATCTCGGCGTTGCTGCTGGCGTTGCTGCTGTCGCTTTACACCTTCGGCTACAAGCAGGGCATCGGTGCCAACCAGATGCTCAAATGGCTGGATGCCAGCCTTGCGCCGACCGCCGCGATCATCCTGATCATCGGTGCCGGTGGTGGCTTCAAGCAGATGCTGGTGACCAGTGGTGTGGGCGACGTGATCGGCCACATGGCGGTGAGTGCGCAGATCTCGCCGATCCTGCTGGCGTGGCTGGTGGCTGCGGTGATCCGCATTGCCACAGGCTCGGCGACGGTGGCGACCATTACCGGTGCCGGGATCGTGGTGCCAGTGGTGGGGATGATGCCGGGTGTGAACCGTGAGCTGCTGGTGCTGGCGACCGGTGCCGGTTCGTTGATCCTGTCCCACGTCAACGACGCGGGCTTCTGGCTGGTCAAGCAGTACTTCAACATGACCGTGGCCGAAACGTTCAAGACCTGGACCGCGATGGAAACCATCCTGTCCGTGGTGGGATTGATCTTTATCCTGCTGCTGTCGCTGGTGGTCTGAACCAGAGCAATACCCAACTGTGGGAGCGAGCTTGCTCGCGATGGCGGTGTAACAGTCGACAGAGATGCTGACTGTTATGTCGCTATCGCGAGCAAGCTCGCTCCCACACTGGTTTCGGGTGATCAACAGATCCAGGGTGGGAGCAAACTCCCACCGTTGTTTTTGCGTCAGGCGCCAGGTTTGTTTATCAACCCATCCGCCCGGAACATCCCACGTATCCCGCGCACGGCCTGGCGAATCCGGTCCTGGTTTTCGATCAGCGCGAAGCGCACGTGATCATCCCCATATTC